>DATNQN010000064.1 GCA_036703985.1 Leptolyngbyaceae cyanobacterium | reverse complement strand
GTGTAAAATGAAGGTATTAAATTCATTTTTTTTCATTAGTTAGGTCTTCTTGAGAATAGCAGACCTATTTTTTTTTGACAACAATCGGTCAACCCCGCACGCAGTAAGGGGTTGACCGATTGTTGTCTCCCCTCCAGATTAATGCCATAAAATTTATCTTATGAGTGATTGGAAAATTTTTCGCGGAACTAAAGAACCTCACGATGATATTGACAATTTACCTGCGCCTCCGAACTGGCGAAAATTTGACCAAAAACAGGATCGGGGAGCAACTTTTCAGGCGCGAAAAGAAGCGATCGACCTAGTAAATGCAGCTTTATATTTACGGCGACCTTTGTTAGTAACGGGAAAACCGGGAACTGGAAAAACATCCCTTGCTTATGCAGTGGCGCGGGAATTAAAATTAGGAGAAGTTCTTACTTGGTCAATTACTACCCGCACTACATTAAAAGATGGATTATATAGTTACGATGCGATCGGTCGATTGCAAGAACAAGGTAAAGACAATTTAGAGAATATTGGTAAATATATCCGTTTAGGGCCATTAGGTACAGCCCTATTACCTTCAACTCGACCTAGAGCATTATTAATTGATGAAATTGATAAAAGCGATGTTGACTTACCTAACGACTTACTTCATATTTTTGAAGAAGGAGAGTTTTTAATTCCAGAACTTCAGCGGATTGCTCAAAATTATCCTCAAATTACCGTTAGTACTGCCTATTCAGATGATTCAACTTTTGAAATTTCCCAAGGCAGAATTCGCTGTACTTCCTTCCCTTTCGTGATTTTAACTAGCAACGGCGAACGAGATTTTCCGCCGCCTTTCTTGCGCCGCTGTTTGCGTTTAAATATGCCAGAACCGGATCGATCTGCTTTAGAAAAAATTGTGACTGCACATTTGGGTAAAGAAGTAACTGAACAAGCTAAAGTTCTGATTAAAGAATTTCTTGCTAAACGGGAAGATCCGAACCGTCAAGGAGATTTGGCAACCGATCAATTGCTGAATGCTATCTATTTAGTAATGCAAGAAAGAGTACCTGTAGGCACAGAAAGGGAAGAGTTGGTCAGCTATCTGTTTAAGTATTTAACTAGTGCGGAGGATACTTAAAAATGTCTAGAAAATTTCGTATCACTCCCACAGTCCGCCTGGGAATCAATTCCCAGGCTCATAGCAAAAGTCCTCTAAAGAGGACTAAAATATTTAAATCAAAGCTTTCAGTCCACTTCAGTGGACTTGAGCTATTAGCTTGCGAATTGATTCGCAAGCGGGCTAAAACAACAGGTGTAAGATGTGAGTACAGATTCCTCTGCTAGTATTGCTGAATTTTCACGTTGTTTAAAACAAGCTAAACTGGAGCTTGATGCAACTGATATTGCAGATATCCTATGGTTAGCGGTACAAATTAATAAGATTGCACCAACATCTACTCCTACACCTGAATCAACAGAAGAAACTCCTCAAATCGAGTCTTCTTCTCCTATTGGAAATACTTTTTCAACTACACCTGTTAGTAATTTTTCAGACTCTAAACCTCCTGTTTCGGCTTATACTTCTCCTCCCCAGAAAAGTTTGGAAAATGCCGATTCTTTTCCAGCCCAACCGTTTCGGATGCCGACAGCAGAAGCTTTGGCAAATAAACTGGAATTGGATCGATCGCTACGTCCGTTAAAACGAAAAGTGCTATCTCGGATTGATAAAGTTCTGGATGAAGAAGCGACGGCGATTAAAATTGCTCAAGCTGTTCGCAATACTCAAGAAAATCTTTGGAATCCCGTATTACAACCTGCCCCAGAACGTTGGTTAGAATTAGCGATTGTGATTGAAAAAACTGACTCTTTTCCGATTTGGCAACAAACGATTAGAGAATTTCAGCAATTAATGGAAAGGCATGGTACTTTTCGCAATGTCCGTGTTTGGCATTTGCAAGCTGATGGTACGGGAAAATTACAATTGTTTGCGGGGGAACGAACGATTAGGGAACAGCGTCCGCGCAGTTTTAAAGAATTGTTAGATCCGTTGGGAAGGCGATTAATTTTAGTAGTGAGTGATTGCGTTTCTTCTGCTTGGCGATCGCATCCACTGAAAAAAACTCAATCTGGGCAACCATGCCATATTAAAAGTGTACTAGATTTATGGGCTAAAAGTAACCCTGTAACGCTGTTGCACCTGTTACCTCAACATCTATGGAATCGGAGTGCGTTAGGGGCTGGAATATTTGTTAGTTTGAAGTCGCAAGCGCCAGGAGTGGCTAATTCACATCTGAAAATGGGGGAGATACCTGGATGGATAGAGATCGATCGCAAAACTCAACTTATTTTACCAATTGTCACCCTAGAACCAAAACCGCTTAAGCAGTGGGCGAAAGTAATTGCAGGTAACGGACAAACGCGAACTGCTGGGGTAATTTTAGATGATTCGTTATTAGAAATTCAAGCAGAAATCGCAGCGGAAACTACCCAAACGCTTACACCTGAGATGCGGATTAAACATTTTTGGGCAACCGCATCATTAACGGCACGTCAGTTAGCTGGATTGATGGCAGCAGCCCCAGTTAGCTTACCTGTAGTTTATATGATTCAGCGCCAAATGTTGCCGGAGTCGAGTCCGGTACATTTGGCAGAAGTGTTTATGAGTGGGTTGTTATGTCGGGTGGAATCTTCAAATAATAAAATTTATGATTTTGTTGAGGGAGTGCGACAACGTTTGATTGATGCTACTCCGATTTCTGAAACGGAAACTGTATTAGAGAAGTTAACGGAGTTTGTAGCGGAAAAAACGGGTGTAGCATTGCATGATTTTACTGCTTTTTTAGCGGCTGATTTTACTTGGGATGATTCTGTTCGGCAAGAGATTATACCTTTTGCGCGAGTTACCCGTGAAGTATTGCTAAGGTTAGGGGGTGATTATGCTCGATTGGTTGATTCTGCCCAGCAAGAACAAGTTATTTCAGCGCAATTGTCACAAAGTTGGCTTACTGAATTTCCGCCTTTACAAAAATTTAAGTTTAAGGTTGCCAATATTACTCTGATCGATGATTCGATTAATTTGCAAAACTTTAATTTTGAAGTGGCATTTATAGAAGTTAATCAATCTACAACATTATCTAATGATATTCTTTTAGAAATGGTTGACGAAGCAGTATACAATCAAAAAGGAAAACCCTTAACTAATATTGAATGGCAAATCTTAAAGGGGGCTTTAGAAAATTTAACTTATAACCAAATTTACAGCCAAATTATAGAATCCGCAAATTACCCAGAGCATGAAGAAGACATAAAATATCTGATTGACAAAAAAGTCTTTCGCGGAGAACCCTGGAAAATTTTAACAGAAATAGTAGGAGAGAAAGTCAACAAATCAAATGTTAAATCTATCATCAATCAATGGGCTAACGGCCCTAAGTTAACTATACGCCGTTATCCTCAACAAGCTACAGGCTTTATTGAAAACTTAGATAAGGATATTCAACTAGAAATGATGTTAATTCCTGGTGGTACTTTTGTGATGGGTTCTTCACCAGATGAATTAAAACATCAAGATGATGAAAGTCCCCAGCATACCGTAAAAGTTCAGCCATTTTTCTTCGGTAAATATACTGTTACCCAAGTACAGTGGCAATTTGTAGCTGAGTTACCCCAGGTAAATCGGGAGTTAAATGCCAATCCATCTTTATTTAAAGGCGCAGACCGCCCGGTAGAGCGAATATCTTGGTTAGATGCGGTGGAATTTTGCGATCGCCTTTCTAACTATACAAAACGAAGATATCGCTTACCTAGCGAAGCTGAGTGGGAATATGCTTGCCGTGCCGGAACGATTACTCCGTTTCACTTTGGCGAAACAATTTCCACAGATTTAGCTAACTATTATGGGGACTATGTTTATGGTTCTGGTTCAAAAGGGATTTATCGTAGGGAAACAACCCCTGTAGGTAGCTTTGGTGTAGCTAATACCTTTGGATTGTACGATATGCACGGAAACATCTGGGAGTGGTGTGCTGATCGCTGGCATGATAATTACGAAGGAGCACCTAATGATGGGAGTGCTTGGTTTGAGCATAATGAGGATAAGAATGATTCTCAAATTTGTCGAGTGTTGCGTGGTGGTTCGTGGTACTTCTATGCTAATTTCTGCCGTTCGGCTTATCGCGTTTGGGATGTTGCGGGCAGCGGTAACTACGGTATCGGTTTTCGGGTTGTCTGTGCTGCGGTGTGAACTAAGTAGCTCTTTATACTCTAACTCTTTTGTACTTTACAGTTTTTTCTTCTTCCTTGCACCACAGGCAATCAAAAATTTTTCATTAACACAATTTGGGCAGATAAGGATAAATGGCAAAAATTGCGATTACCTACTTACAACATGAAGCAGAATATTTTATAGAAGACTTGGGTACTGGAATTGAATTAGACATGGTGCTGATTCCAGGTGGCTCTTTTATGATGGGGTCGCCAGAAGAAGAAGAAGGACATGACAAATCAGAAAGTCCTCAGCACCAGGTAAACATCAAACCCTTTTTTATGGGCAAATATCCGATTACCCAAGCTCAATGGAAAGCTGTAGCAGCGTTACCTCAAGTCGATCGAGAACTAGACCAAGATCCATCTTTTTTTAAAGGAAACGATCGCCCAGTAGAAAGAGTTTCTTGGTTAGATGCGGTGGAGTTTTGCGATCGATTGTCTCTGCAAAGAAAACGAAAATACCGTTTACCCAGTGAAGCCGAATGGGAATATGCTTGTCGTGCGGGGACAACTACTCCATTTCACTTTGGCGAAACAATCACTACAGATTTAGCTAACTACAATGGCAACTATACTTACGGTGCTGGTTCAAAAGGAAATTACCGTGGAAAAACAATGCCTGTTGGTGGTTTTGGTATAGCTAATGCCTTTGGATTGTATGATATGCACGGCAATGTTTGGGAATGGTGCGTCGATTGCTGGCATCCTAATTATCAGGGAGCACCTAATAATGAAAGTGCTTGGTTAGATGAGGAGCAAAATAATAATAATAAGAATTCTCAAATATATAGGGTGCTGCGCGGTGGTTCATGGGGCAACGTACCTGGACACTGCCGTTCGGCTTATCGCATTTACGACGATACAGGATACAGTTATAACGATAATGGTTTTAGAGTTGTGTGTACTGTAGAGTTCAGTTTGTAGCTCTTTATAGTTTTTTTCAACAATGTAGTGAATTACCAATTACCCAAAAAACATAAGATTTAAGCAGATAAGGACAAATGCCAGAAATAGTAATCAACTACTTACAATATGAAGCAGAATATTTTGTAGAAGATTTGGGGAATGAAGTTGAATTAGACATGGTGCTGATTCCCGGTAGCTCTTTTATGATGGGGTCGCTAGAAGAAGAAGAGGGGCATGACAAATCAGAAAGCCCTCAGCACCAGGTAAACATCAAGCCCTTTTTTATAGGTAAATATCCTGTTACTCAATCGCAATGGAAAGCAGTTGCAACTTTACCTAAAGTTAATCGAGAACTTAAATCAGACCCGTCTTATTTTAGAGATAGGAATTCCCCTACCGAGATACTAGGCGATCATCCTGTAGAAAGTGTTTCTTGGTACGATGCGGTGGAATTTTGCGATCGGCTTTCTAACTATACAAAACGAAGATATCGTTTACCTAGTGAAGCTGAGTGGGAATATGCTTGTCGTGCGGGAACAACTACTCCATTTCATTTTGGGGAGACGATTACTACCGATTTAGCAAATTATCGAGGTACTGATAATGAAGAGTATAAGTGGTCAGGATCTTACAATAGTGGCCCAAAAGGAATTTACCGCGTGGAAACTACTCCAGTCGGTAGTTTTAAAGTTGCTAATGCTTTTGGGCTATTTGATATGCACGGGCTAGTCTGGGAGTGGTGCGCTGACCATTGGCATGAAAATTATGAAGGCGCACCTGATGATGGAAGTTCTTGGTTTGATCAACTAAATGAAAATGATTATCAAAATTATCGAGTACTGCGGGGTGGTTCTTGGTTCTATAATCCTGAAGTCTGCCGTTCGGCTTGTCGTAACGTCTTTGTTGGGGGACTCAGTGTCAGCAATATTGGTTTTCGAGTTGTGTGTACTGCGGCGTAAAGTTAGTATTATAAATGAGCAGTAAAACTTGTAGCCTAAGTCTTCAGATTAGGCTACAAGTTAGTATAAAAGTAACTAAAATTTATCTTTATTTGTTTGTTATCCTTGCCAATTCGTATACCTTTTCACAAAAAAGCCAACAATGTAGTAATTCCTTAACTGGAGTATTGTTATAGCTAATCTCCGTAAGATTAGGAAATTGGCTTTTAGGTTCTAGCAAAAATGATTGCAAACAAGTCATCAAACTGTGTTTGGTAACTTCCTAGTGCAGCACAGCAGAAATAACCACCACTTTCTTTCTCCCCTGCGCCTCTGCGCCTCTGCTCCCCTGCTCCTCCGCTCCCCTACTATTAGCACTGATGGGAAATTTCTGCCTAAATGCACTGGCTGTTCATATCGGGCACCAGTGGGCCAAGGAAAACTCACTCGCTAGTTCCAGAGAATTACCAATTCTTTGGCTTTTAATTAATTTTCTACCTTTTTTACTATATTTATTTTTCTGTTTGAGTTAGCTTTAACAATGCTATTTGTGCTACTTCTTCTGCTCTAGCTGATGTAACTTTTTGGTAGCGTAATGTGGTTTGGATGGAAGCGTGTCCCATGAGGGCGCGGAGTTCTTCGATGCCCATTAATCCTACTCTTTCGGTGGCGAATGTATGGCGGAGGTCGTGCAGGCGAATGCCGATTAGTTCTGGGGATTGGGCGATGGCGTTCTGCCAATCGTTGTGTACGGTATCGTAACTGAGACGGGTAACTTTCTTGGTGAGGGGATGACAAGCCGTGAATAAGGCTTCATGGTCTTTGGCTCGATAAGAACGGATATATCTTTGCAGTGCTTGGGCAGCGTCTTGACTATAAAAACACCAGCGAGTTTTGTTGCCTTTACCGAAAACCTACCGATTTCATTCTTTCTCCCCTGCCCCCCTGCCCCCCTGCTCCCTTACTCCTCTTTGGGTGATAGTTCTGGACGGCTGAGGAATTCGGTTGCTACGGTGGCTAGTGGTGGAGATAGCATGAAGTTTGGTTGGGTTAATAGTGATTAATTAGTAGTATGATATCAAGGAACAAAGACAGCGTAAATACTAGCAAATGAGTAATACTTTTAGTGAGGATTTGCCGGGGACGGATGAGAAATTGGGGGATTACGTGCGGCGGATGCGGGAGGTGAGGCGATTAAGCCAGGATGAGGTGGCGAAGAGGGCTGGTATCCATCCCCAGAGTTTGGGTAAGGTGGAACGTGGGGTGACTAAGCGGTTGAATCAGAAGAGTTTGCATTCTTTGGCGTTGGCGTTGGGGATTCCGGTAGAATATTTGCAGGGGGCTGCTAAGGGGTTGCCCGTGATGGCGAGTCAGTCGCTGAAGTTTTGTCCGCAGTGTTGGCAGCCCGGTACTACTCCCGATCCGATGTGGACTGATGTACGGTCTAAGTTTTGTTTTGCTTGTGGGACACCACTGCGCGATCGTTGTTCTGGGTGTAATGAGCCGATTGAGTCTTTGAGGTTTCGCTTTTGTCCTTTTTGTGGTACTTCTTATCAGGGGTGAAGGAGTGGAGTTTTTTGTTTTGCCGACCAGTGAGCGCAAGTCAGGGCGAAATTAAATTATCTTGTTAAAAGCGATCGCATTGGATTTTGTATTTACAACCTCATGCTCACTACCATACCTACAACCAAACTCCGAGAATATCAAATTGAATGGATTCAAGATATATTCGATGCTTGGTCGCGAGGTTCTAAATACGTTTTAGCGCAATTACCTTGTGGCGCGGGCAAAACAATTTGTTTTGCTTATATCTGTCGAGAATTTTTCAAAAAATCTCAAAACGTGCTAGTAATTGCCCATAGAATCGAATTGATTACCCAAGCCGCTTCTAAATTAGAAAAAGCAGTCGGCTCTCCCGTAGGTATCATTAAAGCTGGTATGAAAGCCGACCCCAGTTGCCAAATTCAAGTTGCCTCGATCCAAACTTTAATTAGACGCAAAGAATTACCAACCAACGTCGGACTGGTGGTTTTTGACGAAGCGCACCACGTTACCGCCTCATCATATCGTCAGTTAATCGAACATTACCAAGAATCGCTGATTTTAGGAGTCACTGCCACCCCCAAACGCATTGACGGACAGGGATTTGAAAACTTATTCGATCGACTAATTATAGGAGTTTCTACCGAAAAATTAATCGCCGCAGGTTATCTAAGTAAATTTCGTTTGTTTGCTACAGATAAAACGATTTCTACCTACGGAGTAGCCAAAAACGACCGCGATTTTAATTCTAGAGATTTAGCCTTAGCTGTAACTACCCAGGTAGGAGTTGATGAAATCGTTCAAAACTATCTCAAATATGCTGCTAATAAACGTACTATAATTTATGCCGCATCCGTTCAACACAGCAAAGATATTGCCAAAGCATTTAGAGCATCCCACATTCAAGCCGAACATTTAGACGGTGACACCCCCATCAAAAACCGTTTTGAGATTTTAAAACGCTTTGAAAGCGGTGAAACCCAAATCATCACTAATTATGAAATATTAACCGAAGGTTACGACTGTGAAAACGTCGAATGTATCTATTGCCTAAGACCGACGGAAAGTTTAACTCTTTGGTTGCAAATGGTGGGACGGGGATTGAGAATTAGCGAAAATAAATCAACCGCGATTATTATCGACGTAACTGACAACTGGCACAAACACGGTTTACCTGATGATAACTTTCAATGGACTCTGCAAGCTACGCCACCCCCAACCACTCATATCGGTTTAAAAAAGTGCGAATTCTGCACTCATATATTTAGACCGCTGACTGAGGAATTAAAAGTTATAGAGGCCGAAATAGATAAAGATGGATATGTCATCAGACATTATCGAGCTACTTGTCCGGGCTGCGGTAGCGATGTCCCTTTTTCTACTAAAGAACGAGAAGGAAGAAATCATCAGCGAGTCAGAGTTCGGCTTACTGTAGGTAGGAAAACCGAGTTAGTAGAAGTCAACTTAAATTCTACGCCATCTATTATTAAACAGGTTTATCATTTTGTGAAGACTCAACCTTCCATCAGTACGCCCGAAAAAATTTATAAAGCTATTTTCCGGCAGTTTATCCAAATTATCGATGATTTTAGTTTGGGCGATTGGCGGAGAATAGTAAAATTGGTGGAACCGACTCATACTATTCCTACTAAGATTGCTTGGGAATTGTATTTGGAAGGTAAACTCAAGCACCAAAACCGTTTGGCGGCTTTAGAAGCTATGTCCAAGCGAAAATCTTTAGAAAAACAGAAGTTTACTTCTCAGCCGCCACAGCCGTCACAGCCCCCGCAAAGAATAGTTGCCGTCCAACCGAAAGCGAAAGCATTACCTGCTGTAGGCAACCCCGATATTCGCAAGAAATATGCCCTTCAATGGAAACTATTTCTTTCCCGCTGTCACGGTTCTACAGCAGAATTTTTGAGCGAGAATGCTGGCTTATTTTCTGTTGAGGATAGCGATAGCTATTGCAATATCTCTATAGAACTGCGGAACGTTCCCGAACTTAAAGCTCATCGCCTTCACCTGAAGGAAGCTGAACTTTTGGCTGCACTTAGCGATGTGTTTGGCAAAAGGGCTTCTATCATGTTTCGCTTGCAGATTTAGTTGACGCTCTTGATATGTTTTCGACAATAGCAACTTGAATTAAGAGAATTAATTTAATTGAAAATACTTTTTTAAAGCTTTAGTAAATTTTGAATGAAGTTTTCGATCGGCTTATCCTCGCAATTTAAAATATAAAAGTAATGGGACATTAGCTAAATTAGATCTAATTAATATCAGGGTAGCTATAATGTTAATTAGTGGTACTGCTTCTGCCGATACTCTGCTGGGGCTAGCAGGAGATGATACGATATTTGGATGGGAAGGTAACGATCGCATACTGGCTAGTTCAGGCAATAACATTGTCAACGGGAATAAGGGTGATGATACCATCTACGGTAGATCGGGAAACGACCTGTTACGGGGTGGAACAGGTAACGATATTCTCTACGGCGATAAAGGTGACAACACCGTTTTTGGTGATAAAGGTGATGATTTAATATTTGTTGGTGCAGGAAATAATATTATTAATGGAAACGAAGGTAATGATACCATCTACGGGAGTTCGGGAAATGACTTATTGCGAGGAGGTAAAAATTCCGATCTGATATTCGGTGATGCTGGAAATGATACCATATATGGTGATTGGGGCGCAGATACATTAACAGGAAAGGAAGGAAATGATATATTTGTAATTGGTCGTACCAATAACGCTATTACCAGAACAACAGGTGGCCTAAATCGAAAAGACTCTGATGTTATTACTGACTTTGAGAAAGGTAGAGATCTAATTTCACTTACAGGCGGACTCAGTTATACAGATTTAGATATACAGCAGGGAATCGATATTGATGCTAATAATACAATTATTAAAGATAAATTTACAGGTGAGTATTTAGTGGTCTTACTGAATCATCCTAGCAGTAGTATCAACGAAAGTATTTTTATAGCTGAACAAACATCTTTCTCTGGATTTGCCAATAATATAAGTTATATTGATAATGTTGAAAATCCCATTGATCGCGACACCATTAATATTAACTCACTTGCTCTCAATGAGTTGGTTAAACTACCTACTAACCTAAATACAGATGAAGATACCGACTTAGTTTTCAATAATCCAAATACTATATCGGAACGAGACATTAATTTATTCAATTTTCCTATAAAAGTTACTCTGTCTGCCAAAAATGGGAAGCTAACTTTAAACAGTACAGATGGCTTAACCTTCAATAACGGTAATAACGGTAGTGCTAACATAACTTTTACTGGCAATGTTAGCAGTATCAATAGTGCTATTAACAAATTTACTTTCACACCCGCTCGAAATTTTAATGGGAATACTTCTATTTTTGTACTTGCTGAAATTGATAGCTTAGTGGGATTAGCAGCCAATAAAATCAGTAGTACAATTCCCGTTACGGTAACTCCAGTTAATGACGATCCTGTAAATACAGTACCTGGGAATCAAATTATAAATGAGAACGAAACGCTAATTTTTAAAGGCGATAAAGCTATCTCGATCGCAGATATCGATGCAGGTGATAACCTAGTTCAAGTTACCCTCACAACTAATAACGGCACGCTTAATTTAAATACTACTAATGGATTAGTTTTTAATAGCGGTAATAACGGCGATCGCTCCATGACCTTTAGTGGTAAAATTGGTAATGTTAACGAGGCTTTGAACGATTTAATTTTTACACCAGATCCGAATTTTACTGGCAATAGTTCTATTTCAATTATTACCGAAGACTTGGGTAATACTGGTGGTGGAAATTTAAGCGATCGCGACATCATAAATATTAGCGTACTTCCCATAAATAGACCGCCTGTAAACATCGTACCCGATCCCGATAGCAAAATACCTATTACTGTCAATCCTTATACTGTCAGCATTACTCTACCTAATAGCGCTCCTATCCAAGAAGGAAATAGTAGCAAATTTACTATCAGTCGCGATGGTAATTTTGGTGATTTGGCAATAACTTTAACTATCGATCCTAGCAGTACAGCTACTAGCTTTGCTGGTGGCGCTTTCCCAGTCGATTATACTTTGTCTGGCGGTAGCGTAACGATGGGTAATCCCGATCGAATAACAGTGACAATTCCCGATGGAAAATCTTCTGTGGATGTCATTATTACTGCTATTAAAGACGAGCATGCCGAAGCATACGAAACTTTAAAATTAAATATTGCTAAGACTGATAATTATAATATTAATGCTACTAAAAATAACTCTACTTTTACAATTATAGGTGGCGGTACTGTTGTTAACAGCACCAAAGATGATGCCAGTTTGAGTAACTATGCCTTTGTTGAAGGTACTTTGCGTCAAGCGCTCGAAAACGCTACGTTTAATTGGCAAGTAGAAGATATTATTACATTCAATTTACTAGAAACCTCTCCCAAAATTACCTTGACTGGTAATTTAAGAAGGATCGGAGATCCTTTAAAAATTGATAGCCCCACAAATAAACTCACTATCGATGGTGATAATCAATACCAAATTTTCGATGTATATAACACGAAAGCTAGTTTTAATAATTTGATCGTTATCAACGGCAAAGGATCTCGTAATAAGGCAGGAGGCATACAGATTCAAGAAAGTGAAGTGACTGTTGATAATAGTATTTTTTTTAACAATACATCGACTTATAGAGGTGGTGCTATCCACAACAGTAATAGCAGTACATTGAAAGTGACTAATACCACTTTTGATAATAACGTTTCTTCTAGCTTTGCTGGTGGTGGTGCAATTTCTAATAGCGGTAATTTAACCCTAATTAATAGTACTATTAGTAACAACTCGGCTTTTCCTTTTATTGGCGGCGGTGGCGGTATTGCCAACAACGGTACAATAACTCTCAACAACAGTACTATTGCTAAAAACTATAATGATAATTCAGGCGGTGGTATTTATAACACTGGTAAAGTGATTGCCAGCCATACTATTATTGCTGATAATAATACCGATTCTGGTAGCAGTCCTGACTTTGATGGTACTCTCGAATCAAAAGGTTATAATTTAATTGGGAATAAAGATGGAGTTAATATTATTGGCAATCTTACGGGAAATATACTGAATCAATCTGCCAAACTCGATTCCCTCAAAGATAACGGCGGACTTACTCGCACAATGGCGTTACTGGTTAGCAGTCCCGCAATTAATGCTGGAGATCCTAATTTTAACAGTCCAAATTTACTTTACGACCAAAGGGGTGTGGGGTTCGATCGCGTTTTACATAATAGAATAGATATTGGTGCTTTCGAGTCTAATTTTTTCTAATTTATCTGAAATAATTTAGTTGATTAATCAGCAATTAAATCAATTTTATGAACATCCTTAACTTAACCCGATATCTTCATTTAAACTTCATTTAAAACCTCAAATATCACTTATAATAAATAGTAGTATTTAATTAATAAAATAAGCTGAGGAAAAAGATATGGCGATCGGCCCAAGCTCTGATGGATTTTATTATCTTTTAGATGATGCAGACAATAATTTAACTCTTCCCCCTAGCTTTCTCACTCCTCATCCAGGTGGATTAATTGCTTTAGGCGGAAACGATAGCATCGTCGGTTCTGAGGATGCAGAAATTATTTTTACGAACATGGGTCAAGACACCATAAGTGGTGGAGGTGGCAATGATACCTTGTTTGGTGGTAAAGATAGGGATGTTTTGAAGGGGGACAATGGAGATGACTATTTAAACGGTAACATAGGTCAAGATTTGATATTTGGTGGTAATGGGAATGATTTTATTCGTGGTGGTAAAGATGAAGATTTGTTAATTGGGGGAGAGGGAAATGATACTCTGATTGGAGATATGGGAGGTGATGCGCTAGTGGGAAATGCAGGCAGAGATTTATTTGTAATTAGAACCGATGCTGCTTCACTAGAACAATTGCGCCCTGATTTAATTGTAGATTTTGATAAGTCTAGCGATCGCATTGCTTTAACTGGTAATTTAACAGAAGCAGATTTTATTTTGGAAACTTTTACTCAATCAATTCAAGAACTCTTAACAAAATACGGAATCGATCGAAATCCCGAACAGGCGAGACTTGAAGTATTCTTTATTGCTGGAGTAGACATCGATCCTAATGGAGATGGAATCGCTACTGGTACGCAAATAAGAATTGCCAATACAGGACAGATTTTCGGTTATGCTTTGAATGTTTCGCCAGGAGACGTTAGTGGTAATTTCGTGAATATACCTCCGGTTTAAGCAGATTAGTTAGTTTTTCTAGGGCGTTAATTTAAATTAGCGCCTTAGAAAAATATGTCAGTAATATTAAGAAGGATAATTTAGGGGAACGACAAGTAGAGTAATTCCTTGAATCGCAACAATATTTACCGATTCTTCTGGTTGAATAATTGCTTGACAATCAGAGTGGTATAATCGAGCAGGCCAAAAACTACCCAAACACCTGACTCGTCCAGGCTTTTGAGGAGAAATAGTTTTGTCTACCGTACCTGTTAGAGGTTCTGGAAATACCTCAACTTTTGTGGGAATAATTAAACTTTTCATAAATTTAAGAAACGCTAGAACATTCTTGGGACAAAGACTGAGAGTAGAATAATTCTCGCGAAGCTTGTCTCACGTAACCTCCCACAGCTGCTTGCTGCAACTTCATAAAAGCGTTTAAATCTTCTAAGTCGTATTTAGAAGCTAATAACTGCCTGAGTTGCGCTTCTTCTTCTAGGGTTAGGTAACCTGTTTGTAAAGCTTGTTGAACAACTTCTCGAATCCGAACCACAACCTGCCTCCAGAAAATACTTAACCTGCACCTTGGGGAAAGATGAGTTAGTTAAATCTCACTTAAGTATCAGAGTAAATGCGGACTAAATTTCTGTCAAGACTTTAGTGCAAAGTAAAGTTTTGTTGCGCTAGATAGATTATAGATTGAGGTGAAGGTGAAGTTTCGATAAAGCCTAGCTATAGGTTTGCAACGAGAAGATACTGAAACCGAACGAGAGAGGAAAAGTGAGAAATTATTTAAAAGTCAACCGTTAACTCACTTATAAGAATATAATAAATACAATCGGCTAGAGTGAGTTTACGACTGTGATTCCCTTAGATTTTCTGAAGGCTGTAACAAGCGAACAAGGCGTGTCCGACACGGAACTAGAGGCGTTATCTCTGGCTTTGGAGGGCGAATCGATTTTGGCGATCGCAACTAAACTGGATATCAGACCGGAAGCTGTCCGCAAAAGACTGGGTGAAGTTTACAAAAAATTCCGTATTGGTGGCGCAGGGCCGGGAAAATTGGCTAAATTACAGCAAATGCTGGTTTCTATTTACCAAAAGGGCCAAAAACAGCAAATTTTCGCAACCTTACCGGAACCTGTGGATGGAGAAACTGCGATCGCACAACCGCGCCACGATTGGAGTGAAGCGCCGGATGTCTCTATTTTCTACGGTCGCCAAAAAGATTTAACGCAACTATCCCACTGGATTGTAGAGGAACGTTGCCGACTGGTAGCGCTGCTGGGTACGATCGGAATTGGCAAAACCGCTTTATCGGTGAAGTTGGCGCAGCAAATACAGAATGAATTCGATTTCGTGATTTGGCGATCGTTGCGTCACCCAATACCACCGAGAAATTTTATCGCCGACTTACTACAATTTTTTCATCCCCAACGGAAAAGCTATTTACCAGAGAATTTGGATGAATTAATTTCTCTGTTGCTGGAACAATTCAAAACTTCTCGTTGTTTGGTAATTTTGGATAATTTTGAAACCATTCTCCGTCCGGGTGATTTTGCCGGACACTATTTGGACGAGAAATATAAAAAATATGGCGAACTGCTGCGGCGAGTAGGGGAAGAACTACACCAAAGTTGTCTGATTCTCACCAGTACAGAAAAACCGCGAGAAATTGCTTTGGAGGAAGGAGAAACTTTCCCCGTTCGTTCCTGGGAAATGGCTGGGTTAAATAATGAAGAAGCTGCCGAAATTTTAAAATCAAAACGGTTAACAGATGAGGCCAAATGGGGGAATTTGATTAACGTTTATCGAGGCAATCCGTTAGCACTAAAAATTGTTTCTACCACCATTCAAGAGTTATTTGGTGGTAGCGTTGTGCAGTTTCTCAAACAGCGAGCTACCTGGGTTGTTCGAGATATGCGCGACTTAATCGATCGAGAATTCCAGCGGTTGTCGGATTTGGAAAAAGAAATAGCGAATTGGTTGGCAATTGTAGGTCATCCCATTTTTGTCACGGATTTAAAACCGAATATTTGGATACCAATATCTGAATTAAAACTATTTGAAGCATTAGAGTCTTTGGGAAGGCGATCGTTGCTGGAAAAAAATCTAGCGGGTTTCACATTACCGCCAGTAGTGATGGACTACGTGAAAAACTTGTTAGTAGAGCAAATACTGGAAGAAATCTTTCAATCTATTAGGACTGGCAAACCAGAAAATGTAGAATTACTTAAACATTACTGCTTAATTGTCGAACCAGAAAAGGAGGAGAAAAGCGAAAGTGAAGACCAATCTTTTATTGAGCGAATAGTGGAAAGTTTAGGTCAAGTAGTGCGAAACAAAACTAGCTTTCAAGAACAGTTGCAGCAAATATCAACTAAACTGCAACAAAGCTCACCATTAGAAGTGGGGTATGCCGTCGATAACCTGCAAAATCTGATTGACAAACTCAAATAAAAACGACTGGGTTTCTTAAGGAACCCCTTTTTTATACTTTTATAATAGGTTGCCTTTTCTACCATGAGTTACTGTCTAAATCCCAAATGTTTAAATCCATCCGATCCAAAAAATAACGATCAATTATTTTGTACCAATTGCGGATGGGAGTTAGTTTTCCAACAGCGCTATCGGGTAACTCAACCTTTAGGCGTAGGAGGTTGTGGGGATGTTTTTGAGGTAGATGATAACGGTACATTAAAAGTTTTAAAACGTTTAAATCCTAAATATAAATATAGTAAAATTATTTCTTTGTTTCAACAAGAAGCGAGAGTTCTCAATAAATTAAAACATCCGGGAATCCCCAAAGTCGAGAAAGACGGTTATTTTCAATATCAAGCAGAAGGCAATAAGAACCCGATCCACTGCTTGGTAATGGAGAAAATTGAAGGGGTGAATTTAGATAAATGGATGGAAATTAGGGAAAATAAACCGATTGGAGAAGAGGATGCGATCGCTTGGTTATTACAATTAATTGATATTCTAGAAAAATTGCATCAAAATCAGTATTTTCACCGTGATATCAAGCCATCCAATATCATGTTAAAACCCGATGGAAAACTGGTGTTAATTGACTTCGGTGCAGTGCGAGAAATCACGGATACTTATCTAGCAAAACTAGGTACTAACAGAGAATTAACCAGCGTTCAAACATTCGGATATACACCTATAGAGCAAATTAACGGACAACCTTTACCTCAATCAGATTTTTTTGCGCTGGGACGGACTTTCGTGCATTTGCTGACAGGTAAAGAACTAGAAGAATTTGAAGAGGATAAAGAATCAAAATTACTTTGGCGAGATAGCGCTACGCACATTTCTAAACCTTTGGCAGACTTAATCGATTGGTTGATGGAACCATTGGCAAGAAAGCGTCCTCCTAATGCAAAAATTATCAATGAATGTTTGAAAGAGTTGCAATCTGGAAATCTTAACTTTTCATTGCCAATAGTTCAGAACCTTCACAAAGAACCTGAAATTTTGGAGGAGTTGCTACCTGTAACTAAGATCGATCGAAAACCTAGATGGCGTGGTTGGCAAATTGTGATGTTTTCCAGCGTGTTAGCAACCAGTTTGGTGATGGGTGCGCGGTATATGGGTTGGTTGGAAAAATGGGAACTTCCTGCTTTTGATTGGTTGATGCGGATGCGTCCTGCTGAACCAATAGATCCGCGCCTTGTAGTTGTGGAAATTACTAAAGAAGATACTGATAAAAATTACCCGTTAAAAGATTACCAAATCACAGAACTAATTCAAAAAATACAGCACCATAAACCAAGAACGATCGGTTTAGATCTGCACCGCTACGAAGAAAGACCACCAGGACGACAAGAATTAATCAAACTTTTTCAACAAAATCCTCATTTTTTTATAGTATGCTCTTTTAATGGAGATGGAAAAAATTATGATTCACCGCCAGAATTTTCTGCCAAACAATTAACTGAGCAAGTAGGTTACAGTAATTTGGAACAGGACGATAAAATAGATAATGTAATTCGTCGCCACTTGCTATCTTATAATCCGACTTTTTCTTCTTCCCCTGGTTGCCAAACTCCTAATAGCTTCAGCTTACAGCTAGCATCTCATTTATTAGCAGCAGAAAAAAAACCGCTAAAGTTGAATGCAAATAGAACTTGGTACTCTGAAAAAACTATCTTTAAAAGATTGGCTAACCGCACTGGTGGTTATCAGAAATTAGGAGAAAGCAATCAAATACTAATCAATTACCGTGCTAACGATAGACCTGCATACAAATTCACACTTACCCAAATATTAACTGATAAAGTATCTCCTAATTTAATTAAAGATAAGATTGTTCTGATCGGTTACAATGCCCCAGTTGCTAATGATGAGCATGATACATCATTAGGTAGAATGCCAGGAGTTTGGATTCATACACATCAAACAAGTCAAATACTCAGTGCTGTGATAGATAAACGACCTTTATTATGGGTTTTGCCTCAGTGGAGAGATTTTCAGTGGGGAGATAGTATATTTGTAGCGGTGTGGTCTTTCATTGGCGCATTAATAGGTTGGGGATTTCGGTCAACTGTAAAGTTAACTTTACTAAATGTTATGTTTGCTTTAGTGTTATATCAAATTTGCTTAATAATTATGATTCAAGGAGGCTGGATACCTTTCATTCCTTCCGTATTAACCCTATTTTCGACTACTGCTTTTGTCGTTTATATTAAATTGAAGACATCAAAACAAGCTTAGCTTACTTCATATATAAAAATTAATATGTTTATCCGACAATTTCAAATCAGTTTAGCGATCGCACTTTCCCTTAGCAGTCTAATGCTCTATGCTGTATCTGTGCAAACACAACCTAGCCGACTGCAAAACGAAAACGAATCAAATCCGTCAGGCAATCGGCGCACAGGTAGTCAGACACCACAAGGGGGAGGACTTGCCAGACAAGACCCGCCACCGGATAATAAAAGAAAACCTGGAGGTGGACTTAACCCTTCTACTTCACCTTGCCAAGTTAACGCTAATCAAAATATTGCTTTAGTACCAATTAAAAGCGATAAATCTTTAACAACTTCTACACATCCAACTTTTTGGTTTTACATTCCCTTGACTGCTGAAAATATCCCGATCGGCAGATTTTCTATCCTCACTCGCGACGGTAAACGAAGGATTTACGGAACTGAATTTAAGCTACCAAAAACACCTGGAATTGTCAGCATTTCCTTACCTTCAAGACCGGAAAATGTTTTGGCAGAAGGTGAATATTATCAATGGCATTTAGAACTTTACTGTCAGCCAAACACCGATGATGCGCCCGATTTTGATGTGAATGGCTGGATCAAACGAGTTACACCAGAAACAGATACTCAAATTTGGTTTGATTCTCTCAATTGTTTAGCACAATTACGCCGCAGTTCTCCAGAAGATGAAAAAGTTAAAAATGATTGGATGAACTTGCTAAAATCGGTTGAACTGCAAGAATTAGCCGAACAACCAATAGTAGGTGAGGTTGAAATCATAAATAATTGAATTTATCTCCTTTTATTCGTTCCAGGTAAAAGTTTGGAAACGAGCAATTAAAGCCAATTACCAACTAAAATATAAGTAGCCCAAATATGGGGATTTTGATACTTGTCAAACAGAGCTTTTTGGGCGATATGCAGTGCTTTTGCTCTGCTAGTTCCTGGTTTAGATAATTCCTGGTAAAATCTCAACATTAATTCGGTATTTTGTTCATCTTGTGCTTTCCATAAAGTAGATAAAGTGCTGCGTGCGCCTGCACGAACAGCAATTCCAGCTAACCCTAAAACTGCTCGGTTATCTCCTTTAGCTGTTTCACAAGCGCTGAGGACAAGTAATTCAAGATTATTAGAATTTTCTTGGCTATGACTTTGAATTAAATTAGCTAAATCTTCACCTTTAATCACTTCTTTATAGCCGACAATGAATGTGTTTTCAGGATCGGAACTGAATAAACCGTGCGTTTTGATGTGAATTGCTGAAAAATCTCCCAATTCTAGTTGATGTTGAAGATTTGTTTTAGTAAATTTGGCATTCAAAAGGGGTTGATTAGTGTTAATTTCTTCAGCAATTCCTTGTAATTCTGCATCTAAATATTTAATCTCCGGGAAAGGTATATTATTGATTGTTTGTGGTTCACCTATTCCGCCAATAAACACTTTTAATTTTCTTGCTAAAGGTTTGGGAGTAAAAAGTTCTAATCGGGGAGCAATTGCGATCGCATAATCTTTTTGAATCAAATATTCTTGGCGATCATCATCATAAAGCACTGCCATTGGAATGTTTCGCAAAGCGCCATCTAATACAAATACTAAAGTATTAATTTGTTTATTAGTCTCTAAACTTTGTTCAAAAGGCTTAATTATCCATTGATAAATCTTTGCCGCTTCTTGGATAACATCTGGAGTTTCACTGCTACTTCTACTTAAATATTTACGTAAACTTTGCAAGGTTTTTTCTACTTCAGCCTTGGTAATAATTGTTTGATGATATTTCATCGCTTGTCCCGGCAGTTGCCAAATAACTGCCAAACGTTTCTCTAAAATAATTGGATATATAATAGCAGCTTTTTCATCAGTAATTTGATTAACTTTTACTACTCCTGAAAGCTCACATTTGAGGAAATTTTCAATTTCTGCCAATTGCAAACCATCAATTTGTTCGATTGCCTTTTGTATATTTTCTTGACTAGGTTCATTTTCTCCCGATTCTGATTGCAACAGCAAATCGACTAATTCGCGATAAACTGGTTCTACATCGTCTCGAAAGGAAAACTGAGCTTCTGTATCGATCCCTGATAAGTTTTGACGTACAGAATTAAGGGTATTGACGGCGGTAGTGTAATAAGCGATCGCACTTTCTTTTTCACCCAAATTATTGTATAATCTTCCTAACTGCCATTGCCACTGATAAGCAATATCCCAAGCTTGCTTTGATTGCGCTAAACTTAAAGCTTCCTTAGTAACTTCCATTGCATCTGAATATTGTTTAGCTGCTTCGTATAAACTGCCTAATTTCCCAAGTGCGTAAGATTGCGATCGCATATCCTGTAAGCTTTTCGCCTGTGGCAAAGCATCTGCTAAAATTTGATAAATATCCTGCCATTTTAAGGAACTTTGCAGATACTTTCTTTTAATTTCGATCGAACTATCAGCTAAATTGATTTTAGCTTCAATTGCAAAACTATTTACGGGGAATTCAGCAATATTATTTCTAACTGTTGACCATAAATTTTCGGCTTTTAAGTAATCATTATTATCTACCAACAAACGCAGTAAATTTAATTGAGCTTGCAATTTAATAGTTGTTAAAGCATCATCATTACTAGCAGCTTGATAAAACTCTAAAGCTTTTTGGGTTTCGGTTACTTCGGTTTTCCGATCGTTAACCGCTTTGGCGCGTTTAGCTTGCGCTAAAGCAGTATTACCTAAACTAAGTTTAATTTCGGTAATATTTTGGGGATACTGGAATTCTGCTAAATTTAAACTTTTAGTTAAAACTTCTTCTGACTTTTTCAATTCACCAGTTAATCTCAAAACATCACCATAGCTACGCAAGGCTATCACCTTAAGTTCGGAGTCAGAATTTTTTTCAATAAACAGATTAATTTCTTCTAATAATTTCTTAGATTGGTGATATTGACCTAAAGCTTGTAGCGCCTGTGCTTGATTTAGTTGACTACCGATAACTCCTTCAACATTATTATTTTTTTCATAAGCTAATTCGGCTTGCTTCCAGCTATTTAAAGCGGCTTGTGCTTCTCCTTTTTCTAATTGGAGACGACCTAGATTATTTAAATCGTCGCCAGAAAAACCTAACCCCCCCAACCCCCCTTCCCTCGCAGGGAAGGGGGGAGTAAGATTCCCCTCTCCTTGCATAGAAGAAATTAGAAAATTCTTACTCCCCTCTCCTTGCAGAAGAGGGGTTGGAGGAGAGGTTCCATTTGCGGGTATGGCAGATAATATATCTGCTACAGTTAAGGTTAAAATTAACGAAGCAGTAGCTAAAATAATAAATTTAAGTAGTGGCTTAGATAATGGCAGCCAATGTTTAGTTTGCATGACAGTTATAGGCGGTAGGTAAAGAACTATCAGGTGTAACTGTGGGTGGTGTAGTGGTGAGAATTATTTCACCATTTGCACCTTTCATCCAACCTTGTGCTTCTATTATTTGGGGAGTAGGCAATGAGGAGTAGGGAGTGGGTAAATTGGCTTGTCTGTTATTACTTGAACCAGTCCAAATGCTATAATTATTTAATGGTTGAGTTGGGTTTGGTGGTAATCCTCCTAAGCCGATATTGGTGAAGCTCGGTCGCGTTTTTGCCGTAACTTGGCAACCTGTAGCGGGGGATGACTCTTCACGAGGTTGTTGTATATTAACTAAACCTTGAGAGGGGTCGATATCTGGGGTTTGAATTTCGACGACACCATCGATTCCTAGTTGAGAACTTGCATCGATATTACTGTCAAAAGATTGGAAAATTCCTTGCGTGACGATGCTGATATTTCCACCTCTACCAAAAATTGCTTGTGCCAGAATATCGCTATTTTCCAAACTAGCTATAATATCTGAGTCGATCCTAATATTACCACCATTGGCAGAACCAGTAGCGTTAGTAGTAATGCGACTGTTATTACGCATTTGCAAGAAAGGTGTTTGCACGGTAATATTACCTCGATCGCCTGCTGCTGTTTCGGCATTTAAAGAAGCATTACTATTTAATAATAGGGTATTTGCAATTACATCCAAATTCCCCGCCGCACCCACACCTTCTCCACTAACAGTTACCCTCGCACCGTCCCGAATAATTAAGTTACCAGTTTCAATTCTTAAATCTCCAGCATCTCCCTTTCCTAAAGTGCTAGCAACCACTTGACTGGGAACTGTACCATCTGCGGAAGTACCGATCAATTCTACTGAATTTGTGGCATTTATCGTTACCTTTCCCCCCAAACCAGTGCTACTTTCAGTCGTACCCGCACCGATACGCGCACCGCTTTGCACTGTTAATTGTTGGCTGTTAATATTCAAATTCCCGGCATTTCCAACACCAAAAGTATCCGCAGATATTGCCGCTCCGTTTTCCACATTTAATCTAGAAGTATTGATAATTAAGTCACCAGCTTTACCCGTTCCCAAAGTAGCAGTTACCAATCCACTTCCGCCGCTCAAATTAAGTTCGGAAGTATTCACAATCAGATTTCCTCCCGCACCAGTACCAACAGCAGAAGTGATTGCTCCCGCACCATCTCTAGCAATCAAACGAGGAGTATTAATTGTTAAATTACCTGCATCTCCAGAACCTTGGGAAGCTGTTGCTAACCCAGCGAAACGTGCTTGTTCTTCTCTCGATCCAACAATCAAAAGGATTGCTTTTTCCGTAGTGCTAAAAGCACCTAAAAAAGTACCATTAATTTGGATAAATTCACTAGCATTAACAGTTAAATTTCCACCTTTTCCGCTACCCGCAACTGCGGTAGAAGCACCCGCTCGATTTCTCTGAATAATCAATCTTCCAGTATTGATTGTCACGTTACCGCCATCTCCCGCGCCGGAAGTTTGAGATAATAACCCGGCTCGATTTGTTAGTTCGATCGACTCAGAAGCATTGATAGTTAAATTACCTCCCTTACCCGTGCTAGGAGTTCCAAAAATAAACGGCAAATCAGGTAATCCCGTAGAAGCAGTAATATTTGCATTTATGGTCGCTACTAACTGTTTGGTTTCGATGGACAAATCTCCTGCATTTCCCGCGCCAAAAGTTGAAGAGGAAATTGCCGAACTTCTCTCCATAGTTAACCGAGGAGTAACAATATTTAAATCTCCAGCATCGCCGCTATTGCCAACAGTAGCACTAGCCAAAATACCCCTATTTTTTAGCTCTACCAAGTTGTTAGCATTAACTGTTAAGTTTCCACCCTTCCCACTCGTCAAAGTAGCAGCTAAAACAGCCGCACCTTGTTGAATTGTTAAGGTTCTTGTATTAATTGCCACGTTTCCTGCATCTTGACCATTTCCAAAACTTACGGTGCCTATACCATTAATAACGTCAGGCAAGAAAACATTTCTATTGTTTGTGGTAGTTGCTACTGATTCTGCGGTTCCAGTTCCGATTATATTTACAGATTCTCTGGCATTTACGCTTAAATTTCCTCCATTACCTTTACTGTTTGTAAAAGCTATTAGAGAAGCACCATTCTGCAAGGTTAATTTACCAGTATTAATTGTTAAATCACCACCTTTTCCGGTTGCTTCAGTGAAACTACCAGTAAATACACCGTTCCTCAAATTGGCAGAATTAACGGTTCCAATGACAACATCGGCTATGGAAATTGTATCGCCAATTCCAATCATTTCTACTGAATCGGTAGCGTTTACTGTAATATTACCTCCATTACCGCTACCAAAAGTATAGGCAGAGACGGTTGCGCCATCTTGCAATGTTAGCTGCGATGATTGAATGTTGATGTTGCCGCTATTGCGTTCGCCTAATGTATTGGCAGAAATATTCGAGTTTTCGGTAAGCGATACCCGTCCTCCTACTACCTGGATATCGCCTGCACCAATATCGCTGCTATCGATATTTGCTTGTTGGGAAAGTTGCAGATTGGCGAAATTTTGTACGCCGTCATAGTTTAGAATGGGAATATTCCCAATTAAAGAAATACCCACATTACTATTATTCCCAACGCTTCCCAAATCGATGCGTCCTCCTGGTGAGAGAAGATTTCCACCTGTGATTATCAAGTCACCTCCCACTAATCCCAAACTTTGTCCCGGTGATACTGTTAAACGAGATGACTGTACTTGAATGGGAGAAGGGGAAGCGTTAAATTGCAATCCGATGGGAACGCTAACAGTTAATAACGGTGTGGTTTGTGCGGTGGGTGAGGCGCTAAATTGAGTGCCATCAGCAAAGTTTAAACTGTTGGCGGTACTCCCTAGAAAGGAACCGCCAATATTTAATTGAGCGTTGGTGCCAAAAACAATTCCATTCGGGTTAAGCAGGAATAAATTAGCAGTTCCATTGGCGCGGATAATGCCATCAATATTAGAAATATTCCCGCCTGTTACTCGACTGAAAATATTTTGAACATCGATAGAATTGTTGAAAAAAGCAGTACCGCCAGTAGGGATAGAAAATTCTTGAAAGCTGTGGAATAAATTGCTGCCAGTTTGAGTTCCTCCCTCAATAATATTGATGTTGCCTTGAGGGGTGACGATCGAATTCACTGGTAGGGTAGTATCGGGTGTAATTTGCGCTACAGTTATGTGCTGGGAAAATAAAATCGATCCCCCGACAAAAAACCCCGTACTTAGCGCTAATTGGTAGTACCTGCTTAACCTGATTGGAGACATGGAAGAATGCACCCTTTTAACGGGATTGGGTTGTATTTTACACTAACAGCGGTTGTTTGAATACTGGCATACCGTCAGGCGATCGCACAATTTTACCTTCCTTATCCCGTTCCACCTCGCAGAAGACGCAATTACCCTGTGCGTCGCGCTTGAGGCGAATTGCACCTGCTTGAACTTCGTAAGCTGGAGGACAAAACTGGGGAATTCCTTCGCGTTCGACAATTTGACCGCTTTCATCGCGCAAAACGGGACAAACGAGTAATTCACCTGCTGCATTAAACACCCAGTCGTTTTTCTGGGGGTCACGCACTGGAGTGGGGTAAATTGGTAAGCGATCGCTATTTAGCACCAATCCATTTTCATCTTGTAAAGGAATTAGGAAAACAGGTTCGCCGTGCGGATTGCGAACGAGTTCGTTGGTGCTGGGGTCGCGCAGTGCGATCGCATTTGGTGTGATTAGTTTAACTTCCGGTAATTCCGGGTGTGGCGGATGCAAACTGGGTAATTCGGTGTTAGTGGAAATTTGATAGTGGCGGGTGAATTGCACCGCAGCTTTTTTGAATCCGCTGCGTTGCAATAATGCTTGCATCCCGGTTTGATCTTCAGCAATTAGCAAATCGATATCGGTAACTTTCATTTGTTCCGCGTGTTGGATGGCGGCATTTGCTAATAGTTTGATTGCTTCGCTTTGGCGATGTTCCGGTTGCACGTACATTGCCAAAACCGAACCAACGCGACGGGATTGGAAGGGATTTTCTACGTGGTGATGTTGAACCAGATAATCGGGAAGGTTGGCGGGTGGTGCTTCATCGTAAAAGTAGATGAACAAGCAACCGACGATGGTGTTACTGTGTTCGAGTACCCAGCAGAAAGAAAGGGGTTTTTCTAGTTGGTGAGTTACGTATTGTTCAAAGTCATAATTGGGTTTGATTGTCATTGAGGGATCGATCGATTCTCTTTCTTGCGCGAAGGCGGACATTAAAGGTGCGATCGCTTTTGCGTCTGCTGGGGTAGCGAGACGATGGGTGTATGGCATGGTTTGAAATTTCGAGAGAATATTAGCCATATAATTTGCTCCTTGTTTTATTGATGGGTAAAAGTTGGGGGAGAGTATTTCGATTAATTTCAGGTAGGCGATAATGCTACGCATCGCTGGCGCGAACGTACTTCTATCGATCGGTTAAAGCACAATTCAAAACTTTCTGTTGCCGTTTGCGTTTCAGTAGGGAACTGACATTGAAAGTACCAAATACTAATAAACCTAATACAGAAGAAGGTTCGGGTACACTTTTTATAGGGTCAGGAGATGAAGAGGTTGGAGAAAAATTGTCAAACCCAAGCCCCACACCCCCTGGTACTACACCCCCAATTCCTACAGCTGTTTTGCCTGTGTAGACCATCCGAATTGAATAAATGTCTGCATTTTCACGCTTAAAAGACCAGGGAGTTGCAAGCGCATCCCCTGTACCTGAATCTCCACTACCGAATGCCACACTATCGATTAATAAACCAGTGTTATCCCGCGCCTCAATACTCCATGCTTCTTTACCATCAATATCAAACAGTTCGCCATAAGCAGCAGATACAGGGTTGGTATATGTAATAATTAGTGGGTTAAATCTTTTAGATTTAGGAGTAGTTAGAAAGAATTCCCCCATATTTTGTCCAGGAGCTAGTGTATCTGGCTGACCTTTGTAACCAGTAAATCCAGCTGTTTTGCCATTCTGCTTTCCTTTTTGAGCAAGTATTGGCAAACTCCCGCCTTCTAAGCTAAAGGTAATACCATGAGAAGCTAGGAATTGATTGCCAATTTCCATACCTTCATAGGCACCAGGGATACTTTCAAAATCAATAGTTGCGGCGACAGCAGGTTTTGATGTAGCGAATCCTAGTAAAGTAAAAGCGGTCAAAGCAAGGCTGATACGATAAGTATTGAGTGATTTCATAGTTTAACCTCATCTGGAAAAGTAATTTTTTAGCTGAATTGTGGTAAGTTTTGAGCGCACATTTCCACAGAAAAGTCGATCGCTCTTTCCTTACTCACTTACAACCGAATTCAAAACTTTTTGTTGCTGTTTGTGTTTCAGCAATGAACCAACACCAAAAGCACCCAATGCTAATAAAGCCAATGTGGAAGCTGGTTCTGGAACAGAAGTCTTTGGCCCTGTTGATGGTAGAGATGCCGCTCCCCATAAATAGCCGTCAGTACCCGTAACTGTCTTATCAAAAGTGCCTCTTCCTGTTGCTAAATCGATGACGATCTGTTTTCGATCGCCCGTATAACCGAAAAGAGTTCCATTATGAAAAAATAAACCCCATACATTTGCAAAGCCAATGTCACCAATTTCAGTAACAGCACCATTCATATCGATGGAAAATAATTTATTTGGTGAGTCAGCGGGTGTAGCTAAAAATCGATTGTTGGTAGGATCGAATACTATATCACCAACCCCTATAGAACCTGGAAGGTCAGCTACTAATGATGAGTTACCAGTAATAGTATCAATTGTATATAGGCCATCACTTACGCCATAAAGCACATTATTAGCAGAGAATCCCAGACCACCCATATACCCGCTGTGACCAATCAACGAGCATACACCTGAATTGAGATCGATACGGTAAAGATTACTTTGATCGACACCAAAAAGATTGCCTTCATTAGACAAAGCTATATCTGGAAATGCTATGCCACTAGCAACCTCTGTAAATACTCCTGTTGTCGTATCAATTGTTCCAATTTGTCCAGTGTTAGTGGAAATCAAAGATAATGTTTCTTGATAACCATTCAAAAGGCCCCAAAAGTTATCTGAGGTAATAGTATCTACTGGTAATCCCTTTAGAAAATTAATTACCGTCTTCCCATTTGCTTTTTGTACTAATAATTTCACAGCAACTTGGCGTTGTTCTGGGCTACTGGTTGGCAGCAAAAGTTGCAATAAATTTTCTAAATGACGCGCTAAGGTAGATTTGCTGGAAATTGGAGTAGTTAATTGTTCTTGCAAATACTCTTGAAATTCTGGTGTTAAGTTTAAAAAGGAAAATTCTGGTGGTAACCCAGAGATATCTCCTGTCTGAGCAAAGCGTTCAACTCCGGCAATAGAAATATCTATTTCATAAGTTTTATTGGCAAATTGAATTGACCATAATATTCGATCGGCTGCTAAAACAGGGGCGTTGATTGCAAAGCTTGCGATCGCTCCCACCACACCTAAAGCCATTGACCATTTTTTGATAGTAACCATAAACTTTATTTTTCCCAAAAGGTAGATGTCGATCGAGGAAGTTTTTGCAAGCTCGATCGCATATCCTCAAACAAGAGTGATCGCGCTTTTTTAACCAATTAACTAACTCTGGAATCTAAAACTTTCCGCTGTTGTTTGCGTTTCAGCAAAAACCCACCAAAAGTACCAAGCGCTAATAAACCTAACGTAGAAGAAGGTTCGGGAACGTGCTTAGAACCTGGCCCAGATAAGGGTGCTATATCATCAATATGCGTATCTAAAAATGGGGTAGTAACAAAATTACCCGCAGCCCCTACCTGACCGCTAGCAGCATAATCCATAAATACTAAGTTGCCATTAGCAGCATCAGCAACAAATAAGTGCCCGTTACCATCAGTAGTACCGCCATCTAAAAAGACTGATGTTGGTAAAGCATAGTCAGAAATTCCTCCGTTTTTCGGATCTATTTGGGTAATATGATTGTGGCGGAATAAAATCAAATCTTCCGTGAAAGGATCGAAAACCATTCCGTGAGCAGAAGGGATATCGCTTAATAGGCGCTTGGTCGTAAAAGTGTTCATGTCAATAATGCCAAAACTGCCATTTACGTCATCTCCACCAGCCGTGTAATAAGCTGTACCAGCGTTGTCAAAAGCAATAGCTGTGATGAATAAATCGTCACCTGTAAGAGGGCGTGGAATTGCATTACCAAAGGGAGTTAGCGGAATTTCTGCTAAGGGCGTATTTGTTCCAACAGGCCCCTCAGTGCCTCCCCAAACTTTTTGACCGCTTGGGTCAAGTGCTAGATGCAGAGCATTCGTACCCACTGCTGATGAAGAGAGAATAGCACCATTATTTGGGTTAACCTTTTGAACTTGTTGACTTGCACCTATAATTAAATCTCCATCTGGGGCAAATACCATTCCATCTCCCCATCCACCATTGGCGATGCTTATGCGGTTTCCGAGAGTCAAGGTATGAGCAATATCATCGTAGTTGTAAACTGCCTTTTTAACGCTAGCCGGATCTGTTGCATCAGTGAAATTTCTGGTGTAGAAAAGGTCGCCAGAAAAGGTAGCGGCTAAAGTTGTTGATGCAGTAGTTACAAGAGAAGCTGCTACTGCAAATCCCATTAAGATCGGTTTGTGAAAATTCATAATTTCGTTCCTTTTGAATATAATTAGATGCCCATCTTGGCAAGAGTTTTCTACTCAAGATTCTTTGATACAGCGATCGAGAAAATTGAGTGGTTGAAAATTGCGTTGTGCGATATGCCTGCGGCACGCTACGCAAACGCGCATAATTAGTGAGAAATTAGATTTTGGCAGCGAGGCAGAGGATAGGGTCGATCGCCCCTCACTTCACAGCTTTGTTGTCCTTATTGGCTCAATTTGAGCTTGTTAATTAAGTTATCTCACTTAAATACTAAAGTCAAGCGATAATGCGAAATAGATGTGAAGTGCCTCAAAAGCTAATTAGTAGAGGCAAAGAGCCTAATTTGGCCGCTACTCACTAGGGTTACAAAATATAAAATCCGATCGACTGGCGGGAAGTGAGGAAAGGAGAGCGTTCGCGCAGCGTGCCGTAGGCAATCGCGCATCCCTTGGAAAGCTGGTGGGTGGGGCGCGATCGCATTACCTAAGAGATTTGCTGTTTGTGTTTCCGCAGGTGGGGGAAGTGATATCGCACAACTTAAGTCATTTGCTGTTTGCGTTTTTGTATGGAAGCAAAACCAACAGTACCAAGTGCTAATAAGCTGAAAATAGAAGTAGGTTCGGGTACGCTTTTTGCCTGTCCGGAATAACCTGTGTAGGATTGTTTTAAGTAAAAACCACCTTCTCCCCAGTCTGCGATCGCATAATTAAATGTTACAGTTTCACCTGGAGCTATGCTGTAATTATTGGGATTTGTGAAGGTAACAGTATTAGGTGTATCATCTGCTTTAGTAAATTTATCTGATTCAAAATATTTTCCAAATTCCCAGGAACAAGACATAGGAAAACTCATTAAACAAACCATTGGGTGTGCCATACCAAACTTCAGGTCGTTTGGCTCGATATCGTAATCATTTATAGTTCTTTGTAAGTCATACTTGGCTTCTGTCCAATAAGTGTTTGTTTTGTTAGTAACTACTAATTGGATACCAATGCTCGGTTTAGGATTCATATAGCTACCTATATTTACTGGAGTTTAGACTATCGCACGGAGTGCGATGTCTAAACTCCAGAATCCCAAACGGAGTCGCTCAGTAGTTATCTGAGTCAAAAAAATTTGATTAAATGAGAATTGACAAGCCGAAAAAATTAAGGCTTTGTGTTTTTATTACTTCCGGAAAAGCCTTTTTTAACTATCGGATAACGAGTGCGAGGCAACCTTTGTTGT
>DATNQN010000063.1 GCA_036703985.1 Leptolyngbyaceae cyanobacterium | reverse complement strand
AGAGATGAGGGGCAGGGGGGCAGGGGGGCAGGGTGGCAGGGGTGCGAGGGTGCAAAGGAAAAAAAGGATTAAATAAGAAATTTCTCCCCATCTCCCCATCTCCCCATCTCCCCATCCCGGAACTGCTAGAGATCCACTAGTTCTTTCTGCCGAGGATAGCGATCGCGATCGTTAATTCTGTAGGATCGATCGGTTTGGCGATATGGCGGTTAAAGCCTGCGGCAATTGCTGCATTGCGGTCTTCAGCGCTAGCATAAGCTGTTAAGGCTATAGCCGGAGTTTGTCCGCCTGTCTCTTTCGGTAGCTTCCTAATTTGGCGGATTAATGAATAACCATCTGCTTCGGGCATCCCAATATCGCTCACTATGATATTCGGGCGCAATTTTGGTAATGCTGCCAAAGCTTCTTTAACTGATGCGACAGCAATTACTTTGGCTCCCCTGTCTTCTAAAATTACACTGACTAAATCGCGGACATCTGCTTCATCATCAACTACTAACACCTGTAAGTCTTTGAGTAAAAAAGGATCGGAGTAAGATTGGATGCGATCTTCTGCTTTATTCCCCTGTCTTCCTGTCGTGCTACTTTCTACAATCAGTGGCAGATTAACGCTGAAAGTTGCTCCCTGTCCGACTCCCAAACTATGCACTCGGACTGTCCCGCCGTGTAATTCTACTAAATGACGGACAATAGCCAGTCCTAATCCTAAACCACCGTGCGATCGCGTAATCGAACCATCTGCTTGGCGAAAGCGATCGAATACATAGGGCAAAAACTCTGAAGCTATACCGATCCCATTATCGCTGACTTGAATTCGAGCAAATTTGGGAATTGGGAATCGGGCATTTTCTTCCCTTTGTTCGATCGCTTCGGAAAACTTCACCGTCACGCAGCCACCATTAGGAGTAAATTTGATGGCGTTAGAAAGTAAATTCCAGAAAATTTGCTGTAAGCGACTGCTATCGCCCATCACCTGTAGAGAGTTGACATCCAACGGCTCTACTAAAATTTGAATATCTTTTGCGGCGGCGGTTGGCTTGAGAGTTTCGATCGCTTGTTCGATCGCCGATACGAGTTGAAGCGGTTGGAGATTGAGGCGAACTTTACCGCGAATAATCCGCGATACGTCCAAAATATCCTCAATTAGCTGATTGAGCATTTTAGTATTGCGCTCGATCGTTTCTAAAGCACGGGCGCTAGTAGCTTCATTCACCTTGCGAGTTCGCAGGATACTCGTCCACCCCAGCATCGCATTCATGGGGGTACGCAATTCATGAGAAAGGGTAGCTAAAAACTCATCCTTCAGCCGACTGGCTAATTCTGCTTCTGTGCGTGCGGCTTGTTCGCGTTGCAACAGTTGTTCTCGTTCGGCTTGGTATTGCTTCTGGGCGTGGATATCGGTAGCCGTGCCGTACCATTTAGTAATGCACCCTCGTTCATCTTTAACTGGCATTCCCCGACTAAGATACCAGCGAAATTCGCCATCTATTTTTTTAAGTCTGTGTTCGCATTCGTAGATTTGACCCGTTTCAAGTGCCTGCTGCCATGCTTCTAGGGTGCGCTGTTCGTCGTCTGGATGCAATACTGGTTGCCATTTCCAGGTTCCATCTGCTTGTTGAGAAAAGCCGCTAAATTCATGGACGCGCTGATTGTAATAATCTACCTCGCCAGCTGGGTTTGCAGTCCAGACAATCTGGGGCATGGAGTCGGCGAGGTTCCGGAAACGTCGTTCGCTTTCTCGCAAGGCGTTCTCTGCTTGTTTGCGTTCCGCGAGATCGACAACCATACAAATCGCCGCCTCTTGATTTTCCTCCAACATCGCCGCCGCTATTAAAACAGGGACGGGGCTGCCATTTTTATGCAGGTATTCTTTTTCAAAAGATACCTTACCCGTTTGTTGGAGTTCCTGCCATTTTTCTACATCTTGGAGAAAATATTCAGGTGGGGTAATCTTGCGCCAGTTCACTTCACCAGCATCGCGATCCGATCGCGTATAACCGAGCATTTGCAGAAAAGCATCATTCGCTTCCACAATCTCGCCCGTGTAGTTAGCAACGATGATACCGACGACATTCGCATCAACTAAGCGCCTAAATTTAGCTTCGCTGAGTTTGAGGGCTATTTCTGCTTTTTTGCGATCGCTAATGTCTTGAAAGTAAAGCGTTAATCCGTCAGCAGATGGATAAAGGCGCACGTTTAACCATTTGTCTAAGAACGGGTTAAATTCTTCGTATTCAATACTTACTTGCTCGTTTACTGCTTGCCAACAATAATTGTAACCGGGTAAATAAGTCGCTTCTGGAAATACTTCCCAGGCATTATTACCAAGTAAATCATTCTTTTGTTTGCCTAAGATTTCCTCTGCTTTCGCGTTGACGTAAGTGTAGCGCCACTCTCTATCTAAGTTAACAAAACCATCAGTAATACTGTCTAAAATATTAGTAATTTCGCGATTTTTAGCTTGGATGGTTTCTTCAAATTGTTTGCGATCGGTAATATCTACAGAAATCCCAATTAAGCCGATAATATTCCCTTCTTTGTCTCGATAAGGTGATTTAGTAGATAGGTAGGTGCGCGTACCTGTGGAAAAGTCTACGGTTTCCTCATAAACTAATTGTTGTCCGGTTTCGATGACTAAGCGATCGTTCTCTACGATCTGAAGGGCTTGTTCGCGGTTGGACATATACTCGGTAGTGGTTTTGCCAATTATTTCTTCCTCTGAGGCGCTCAAAAGAGCGAGGCTAGCAGGATTGGCCATTAAAAACCGTCCTTGTCGATCTTTGGCATAAATCAGTGTGGGAATAGAGGAGTTAATCGCATTGAGAATTGCCGTGCTTTCCTGCAAAGCTAATTCTGCTTGTTTGCGATCGGTGATATCTTCGACAACGCCGATCGTATATTTTGGTTCGCCGCTGGCTTCTCTGGCTAACGAGACAGTTAAATTACCCCAAATAAGCGAACCATCTTTGCGGATGTAGCGTTTTTCCATCGAGAAGGATTGAATTTCATTTGCCAGCATCCGCCGAACATTTTCTCGCTCGGCATCTAAATCTTCCGAATAAGTAACATCTGCTATTGATAAGTTAGCGATCTCTTCTTGAGAATAACCGAAAATATCGCAGAGTTTTTGATTAATTATTTGGTATTTACCATCTAAAGTTTTATGGGCAATTCCGACGGCGGCTTGATTAAAGATAGCGCGGAATTTTTCTTCGCTTTCCCGTAACTTAGCTTCTATTTTAATCCGTTCTTGGATTTCCGTTTCTAGGGCTTGAGTACGTTCAATTACTCTTTGTTCTAGCTCTTGATTCAAGTTGCGAATTTGTTGTTCGTTAAGAATGCGCTCGGTTACATTTCGCACGGTCTGGCAAGCGCCAATTAATTGATGATTTTCATCTTTAATCGAACTAAAGTTAATTTCATAGTAATGGCACTCTAAATCTGGCGAGCTAAACTCTTCAATAGTAGTAAACTGTTCTCCCTGCAATGCCCTGCCCCAGAGCGTTTTGACTTTTGCTTGCTCGACGGGCAAGTGCGCTACGACATCTAGCAAACTCATTCCTAATTGAGGTTCTCGACCAAAGACTTGGCTCAGTTCTTTTTTAAAGGCCGTATTAAAGGCAATCAATCTAAAATCTAAATCTAACGCTGCAATTATATCGTTAGTGCTTTCAAGAATGCCTTTAAGACGATTAAAACCTAACTGAACCTCCGTTCTAGCTTGCTCTAATTGGGCAGTGCGTTCTCGTACTCGCTCTTCTAAAATGGTGTTCAGGTTAGTTAGTTGTTCTTGAGCTTGTTTGCGAGCGCGAAGTGCGGCTTGCCGTTCGCTGATATCTAAAAAAGCCACAATTCCCGCCGCAATTTTTCCTTCAGCATCGTATAGAGGGGTGGAATTCGCCAAAATTGTCCCATAAGTTCCATCACCCCGTAAAATCGTCACCTCTTCATCTTTAATGACTTCAGAGCGAGTAATGGTTCGTGCTAAAACTGTTTCTTGGGGCTGATAGGGTCGTCCATCTGGGTGAAAAGTTTTGTATTGTTGATATTGCTCGATATTTTGGGCGGGAATCAAGGGATGACGGAAGATTTTTTCCATCTCTTGGTTGCCGAAAACGATCTGACCCGTAGCAGCGTCAGCGATCGCTATCCCCACAGGCATTTGTTCGAGAATAGTTTCTAGGCGCGATCGCTCTAACTGTAATTCTGCAATTAAGCTAGAGCGTTCTGCTTGGTGTCCTTTAATTGCAGTCATGTCACGAGTAGCATTGGAAAAACCTTTCAGATTTCCCGCTTCATCTGTTAATGCCGTCAGCACTACATTTGCCCAAAAACGCGATCCATCTTTGCGGATATGCCACCCTTCAGTCTCTACTCTGCCCTCAGTGGCGGCTGCGTGTAATGCAGTTTTCAGTAATTCTCGCTCTGCATCTTCCTTTACATAGAAGCGCGAAAAATGCTGCCCGATAATCTCATCGGCTCGATACCCTTTCAGGCGTTGCGCTCCTTTGTTCCAATTCACTACATAACCATCAGGGTCAAGCATGAAAATAGCATAATCTTGTATCGCATCGAGCATCAGGCGGTGACGCTCTTCGCTTTCCCGCAAAGCAGCTTGCTCCAAATTCAATCGCTCTTGGGTAGATTGTAAAGCGGAAATCGTCCCGCTAATCAGCAGCCCCTCTATGATAAATACGATGAGGAGGAAGTTTTGTTCGGCTGGCTTGTCTATGAACGTATAAGTAGGAGTTGAAAAAAAATAATAACAGATTAAAGCGGATAAAACTGTCCCTAAGATTCCGGCTCGCATCCCGCCATACAAAGCGCTGACTATCACCGCCGCAAACATTATTAAAAATGGGGTTTCGATTCCGCATAAATCCGCGAGTAGGAATTCGATCGCCGTCGCTAAGGCTACTACCAACACAGCAATACCATAGCGCCAGTAGTGCCGATCTATTTTATTAAATATATGGGTTTTGGAAAACCAAAGTTTAAATTTATTCATTGAGGAAGCTGACTGAGATTTGGCTGGGAGATGAAGGTAAAAATGAAATAAAAAGATGTTAGCTATTAAGTTTAACTTCAATGATAAGAGAAATTTGTAGTTGAGGTTTGATTTGGCTCAAGATTCTTCCGAATAGGGATAAATTATAAAAACCATCCAAATTATTGCTCTAAATTAGCATTTAACAGGGGTATACTTCGAGCGTTATTTTTTATATTATTCTGAAATAAATGTTAAAATCTACTTTGGCGAAAATCACCAAAAAGCACGGTTTGTCCGGGTTCGACTTCAATTAAGTTAGTAATCGTATTGGTAATTTATTAAAAATTAACTTTACGATAATCAACTCCTAAAATTGGTATTTTCAACCGTGAAGTGCCAGGAAGCGACACCAATAAATAACATCGCTTTTTCTCTACCACCGATCTGAGGTCTTACCGTACTTCAGACCCCCTGAAAAATAAGCTATGCTTATGATTATTAACCCCTCGCCGAGTTTTTGTTGGCTATGGGAAACTTGGTATCGCTAGCTACACTTTCCTGGGATTGAGAACGCGATCGCAGAAGTTTTGCTCTACCAAGACATTCATATGCTACTATGCTGATTAAGGATTATATTCGGCTGTGTAATTCGTTTGATAAACGTCTCTCCGAATCTAACTCTCTACACATCTCTGATTCTGGAGACGCTTTAATGTCAATTTATGTTGGTAACCTGTCGTACAAAGTCACTTCGGATGACTTGACCCATACTTTTCAAGAGTACGGAACCGTCAAGCGCGTTCAATTACCGACAGACCGAGAAACAGGTCGCGTTCGTGGATTTGCTTTTGTCGAAATGGAAACAGAAGCCGAAGAGTCCGCTGCTATTGAAGCCCTTGATGGTGCAGAATGGATGGGACGCGACCTCAAAGTAAATAAGGCAAGACCGCGTGAAGAAAGAAGCGATTCTTCGGGAAACTGGGGAAATAGAAGCGGTTCATCTCGTCGTTACTAAACTTCTCGACACGAAGGTAATAGCTCTTTAGTCTTGCGGGTAGGCTTCGGAGTCTACCTTTTTTGTTGATTTCTTACCATCCTCTCAACATTTCCAACAACCCTATGAATATTAAAGAACTCTTAAGTCGCTATAACGCAGGACAACGGGATTTTAGAAACCTGAACCTGATGGCAGTAAATTTGAGGAATGTAAATCTGAGTGGGGCTAACTTGAGTGGGTCTAACTTAACAAAAGCTAATTTAACTAGGACAAATTTAAAGTATGCAAATCTCACCGGTGCCATTCTGACCGGCGCTGTTTTAACTGAAACAAACTTCACTCAGGCTAACTTGACAAACGCAGATTTGAGTAATGTTAACTTAAGCGATGCAAATTTAAGTCATGCTTATCTGGGTGGTGCAATTATGCCGGATGGAGTAATTTCCAGTTCTTTATCAAATCAAACTAAATCTTTTCTCGTTCAAAATTAACTTACTTTTGGCAGAATTCCAAGAGAGTTTGTACTAGGTTCAACAACCTGGTTTTTTTTTGGCAATTTTAGGCTTTACGCCCGCTTTTGTAGAGTACGGGATCGGCAACGGTATTCATCAAGGGTTAAAATTTTACCGCAGATAAAGACAGATAAACGCAGATGGACGCAGATGTAGAGTTAGATCGATCGTGAAATAAACAATTGACATGGTAAAATTAGATTTTTCGGATAAGCTCTAAGTAGGGTTTGCAAGAGGGAGAGCGATATGTTTGGTATGGGTTTACCGGAAGTGGGCATAATTGCGATCGTTGCAATTCTAATTTTCGGCCCGAAAAAAATTCCCGAAATTGGTAGCGCTTTGGGTAAGACTTTGCGGGGGTTTAAAGAAGAAATCGATAAATCGGGCAAAGAATCAAATCCGGAATCATCTTCAAAGGATGAAGAATAAAGTATAAAGGATGAAGTCTGAAGGATAAACGATAGACGATGAATGATTAATAATAAAGAGTAAAAAATACTGGCTTCATTATATATTTCATCCTTCATCCTTCAGACTTCATCCTTTTTCAAACTTGGTTAGTAACTGAAGATTTGACTGGATTGGGAGAGTCAAAAGCGGCTACTTGCTGTTCTTTTTCTGTGATGGGACGACGGGCTTCGATTAAGCCAATGGCACGAGTAACGGTTTCGGGCAAAATCACTACTAAACTACCCGCAGAGGCGTTATCTAGCGCAGTGTTAACGGCGGTGATTTCATCCAAAATGGATTCGTAACGGGCATCTGGTTTAGCTTGTTGGATGCCTTTGATAATTAAAGCAGCAGCGTCACCGCGAGGGCGTCCTCTAGTATCATCATCTTCTTTGACGATAATGCGATCGAACATTTCGGCTGCCAGCTTACCTAACAAGATAAAATCTTCGTCGCGGCGATCGCCAGGGCCACCCACTACACCAATTCTCTCACCCGGCCAATTCCGGACGAAACCGCTCAAAGCTTCGTAGCTGTGGGGATTGTGGGCATAATCGATCAAGGCGTGATGTTTACCTAAATTAAACAAATTCATCCGTCCCGGCGTTTGATTGGCAGAAGCGCGGAACGTCTTCAAAGCCACTCGGATATGCTCGATATTCACCCCTTGCACGAACGCCGCCAAACACGCCGCCAACGCATTGGCAATCATAAACGGTGCTTTACCTGCCATTGTTAAGGGTACGTTCACCGCTTGCTCGATTCGCAGCGTCCAATCTCCCTTCAAAATAGACAAATAGCCGTTTTCGTAAACCGCCGCTACCCCGCCTTTGTGGGTGTGATCCTTCACCAAATCATTATCCGGATTCATGGTGAAGTAAGCCAGTTGAGCTTTCGTCCGTCTAGCCATTGCCGCTACCAAGGGATCATCGGCATTCAGTACAGCATAACCTTTGGGCAGTACGGCTTCGGCTACCACACACTTCAGATTGGCTAATTGTTCTAGAGTATCGATATCGCCAATTCCCAAGTGGTCGGCTGCCACATTCAGCACCACCCCGATATCGGAAGCATCAAATCCCAACCCAGAGCGCAAAATCCCGCCCCGTGCAGCTTCCAGCACTGCTACTTCCACCGTGGGGTCTTGCAAAATTAACTGGGCGCTTTGTGGCCCGGTATTATCGCCTTTTTCTACCAGATAATCACCGATATAAGTACCATCGGTGGTGGTGTAGCCGACAGTCTGCCCAGTTTGTTTGTAAATGTGGGCCAGCAGTCGGGTAGTGGTGGTTTTGCCGTTAGTACCGGTGATGGCCAAAATGGGGATGCGAGAGGGAGTACCGGGGGGAAACAGCATATCTAACACCGGGGCTGCTACGTTCCTGGCAATACCTTTGCTGGGGGCAACGTGCATCCGGAATCCCGGTGCGGCATTGACTTCTACGATTACCCCATCGACTTCTCTTAACGGTTTGGTAATATCTGGGGTGACTACATCGATGCCGGCAATATCCAAACCGATAATTTTGGCTACCCGTTGCGCCAGCCAAATGTTTTCCGGATGGATATCATCGGTACGGTCTACGGCGATCCCACCAGTACTGAGGTTGGCAGTAGCTCGCAGGTAACAAATTTCTCCTGGTGGCAATACGGTTTCCAGAGTATAACCTTGCCGCTCTAATAATTGCCAGCTAGTGCGATCGACAGTTATTTTGGTGAGGACGTTATCGTGTCCTTCACCCCGATTCGGGTCTTGATTGGTGAGGTCGATCAGTTGTTGGATAGTAGAGTTGCCATCTCCTACTACGTGGGCGGGTACTCGTTCCGCCACCGCTACGACTTTGCCGTTGACTACTAATACCCGGTGGTCTCGCCCTTGGTAGTAACGTTCGACGATGACGGATTTGGAAACTTCTTTGGCGGCGTCGTAAGCTTGTTCTGCTAGCTCCCAATTTGTAATGTTAATGGTGATCCCCCTGCCGTGATTGCCATCTAATGGTTTAATCACGATCGGATAACCGCCGACATCTTTAATGGCGTCTTCTAATTCATCCAAGTAATTGATTACCGTGCCGCGAGGAACTGGCACTCCTGATTCCCGCAGAATTTGTTTAGTGCTTTCTTTATCTGACGCTAATTCTACGCCTAAGATGCCCGTGTACTCGGAAAGAGTGGCTTGCATCCGCTTGTGGTATATTCCATAGCCAAACTGTACTAAGGCGCGTGCGCTCAAGGACATCCAGGGAATTCCCCGTGCCTCTGCTTCCTTGACAATTGTCTCGGTACTAGGGCCTAAAGCAGAATCAGCACATAATTCTCGTAAGTCTTGTAAATCTTGTGCTAATTCTTCTGCCGGATACGTACCCGTGTCGGCGATACTTTGGCATAGGCGCACGGCTGCTCTGGCCGCATAGCGACCTGCTTGTTCGTCTTGGTATTCGATCACTACTTGGTAAATCCCGGGGGTGTTGGTTTCGCGGGTACGACCGAATCCTACTTCCATTCCTGCGAGTTCTTGCAGTTCGAGGGCTACGTGTTCGATTACGTGTCCCATCATCGTCCCCTCTCGCACCCGACTCAAAAACCCACCTCGGCAGCCTGGGGAGCAAAAGTGTTCTTCTAAACTCGGTAATACCTGTATTAGTCCCTCGTAGAATCCTGGAATTTGATTGCTCGGTCGTTCGGCTAGCTCTTCTAAATCGAGGCGCATGACGACCAGTTTGTGGCGTCTGATACTCCAGTAGTTAGGGCCGCGTAAAGTCTGGATTTTAAGAATTTTCATGGCATTATCCGAGGGTCATTGGGCAGCAAGGAACCTATTTCAACGCAATTATCTAGTTTCGATCTGGTAAGGGTTACTAAACTGTTCATTAAGAACATTTTTATCCGTGAGTAGCTGGCATCCCATCCATCCAGGGATGAGGTTTGGATATCAATGTTAAAAATACTACAAAGGTTGTAGAGATAAACATTTGTCAGGAAAGATGAATAATTGTCATTGGTCATTTCTAATTGAGGTTCGACCAATGACGTAACGATCATTGTGCATTAGCGGCAACTGGAAGGATTTTTCGCTCGCGCATATCATAGCGATCGCCGTAGCTGAGAATGTGAACTCTCAAGTTGCAAATGCTGATCGGGTCGGTGGCGGCTACGCAGGAGTGATTAGTATAATTCATATCTCCCGGATCGATGATCGTGACCGTTCCCCTACCCATCACTTGGATGATTCCATCACCTTCAAACATGGCACAAGTGTCTTCGTCGATGCCGATGCCCAAGCGGTCTGGATGGGCGGCGATCGCGCTCATCAACCGAGCCATCCGGTTGCGGTTGTGAAAGTGTTGGTCTACGATTACTTCTGGTATAATTGCCAACCCCGTAGCCATATCTACCAGCGAGCGATTGGGGCATTCCCCACTACCGCCCCCAGCAATCATGTGATGGCCCATAACTGCGGCTCCGGCACTGGTACCGGCTAAGGTTATTTGGCCCAGTTGTACCCGCAGGCGTAATTTTTCCATCAATGAAGTATCTGCTAGCAGTCCGCACAGCCGCAGTTGATCCCCACCGGTCATGAATACCCCAGTACAGATTTCTAAGTATTCATGGATGGCTGGGTCGTTACACTGATCGCGATCGCGTATATCTAGCAATTCGATCCGCTTGGCACCCATTTCGGAAAAGATGCTGCGATATCGTTCGCCGATAATAGCTGGTTCGCGGGAAGCAGATGGTACGATCGCAATTTGTGCATCTGTTCCACCAGAGCGATTAAAAAAAGTGTGCAGAATCTCGCGTCCGTGTACCTTATCTTCTGCACCGCCAATCACCATGATGGCTGTTTTGATCGGTTGGGGTTTCCTGGGTTCCAAGGTTTGGTATTCTAATTGCAGCATAGTGTCGCTCTTCTCCTGAGGTAGGGCAGGCATCTAAAGCAATGCCTTATAAAGGCTCCAGTCACCCCTGTTAGTCACCACTCAGGACTGTTGGTTATCATTCTGGAGCTTAACCATTAACGCATAATGCCAGATTATTAAACAGATTATTAAACAATTATTAGAAATTTAGCTATTAATTTAACAGATTGGTGTCATGGTTGACTGGATGCTCTCAGTATACGGGTTTTTCGGGTATCGGGCATTGGTTATGGAAAGGCCGATTCGCAAGTATTATGGCAATCGATTCGGAGTTAGCGATCGCCTTATGTACGGAATAGCCAACAAAATGGGAAAAGACGGTGAAAATAGAAAAGCTCCCTTACATCAAGCTTTTGGCTTTGTACTTCTTTTACCGATCTCGTAAGTCCTATTTCTGTTGAAAAGTCGTGCGTTTTGATATTATCACCCTGTTTCCGGATTTTTTTAGTTCTCCCTTAAGTTCGGGATTGCTTGGTAAAGCCCTTGCCAAAGGTATTGCAGAAGTTAATTTAGTCAATCCCAGAGATTTTGCCACCGACAAGCATCGACGAGTGGATGATGAGCCTTATGGCGGCGGCGTGGGAATGCTCATGAAGCCAGAACCGATTTTTGCGGCGGTGGAGTCTTTGCCAATTCTACCGAGACGGGATGTAATTTTAATGACACCGCAAGGGGAACCGATGAATCAGCCTTTATTGCGAGAATTGGCAGCTAATTACGATCAACTGGTAATCGTTTGCGGACATTATGAAGGGGTGGACGAACGAGTGCTGCAATTGATTACCCGCGAGGTGTCTTTGGGAGATTTCGTACTCACTTGTGGGGAAATACCCGCTTTAGCCCTGGTTAACGGTACGGTACGCTTGCTCAGAGGTACGGTAGGGAAAGAAGAATCTTTGAAAGCTGAAAGTTTTGAAGCTGGCTTGCTAGACTATCCTCAGTACACTCGCCCGCCGGAATTCAAGGGCATGAAAGTGCCGGAAATTCTGCTATCTGGAGATCATGGTAAAATTGAAAAATGGCGTCGCCAAAAGCAAATCGAACGCACGCGCGATCGCCGTCCGGATTTATTTGCCAGTTGGTTAAAAAATATTGCTTCTCCCAAAGAGATTAGCAGTTTCGATCTCACAGCACGAGAATCATCTGCGATCGATCCAGAACATCCTAAATAGTTGAGCAGAATCGCCAGCTAGTTGGGCAGACTGAAAATAAAGGGAAACAAATCATGCGGAAAATCAAATCTCGCTTACTTTGGACTACGGCAATTGCTTTCTTTGTCATCAATTCCGTAAATCTTCCTCTGCCCGGTCATCAGCTGGTAAACTGGCTCAACATTCAACAAGAAGCTTATGCTAGAAGAAGTGGCGGACGTAGTGGCGGGGGTTCTTTTAGTCGCCCTTCTCGGTCTAGCGGCTCTTCCAGTTCTCCTTCCAGAAGCAACAGTCGTCCGTCATCTGGTGGGGGGGTCTATTACGATTCTAGACCTGTCTATGGTGGCGGATATCGATCGGGAGGAATTTATTATGTCTATCCAGGATGGGGTTGGGTATTTCCTTCGGTATTTGGGTTAATCGTATTGACGATCGTACTCTGGATAATTATTAGTTCCATGCAGAAAGCTAGTGTTAGTAATAGTTATTATGAAACTACTACTGACAGTGACATTCCCTTAACTGGAAATAAAGAACTAGACAATAACATCGTTACTGTTAGCAAAATTCAAGTAGGACTATTAGCCCAAGCCCGTGCCGTACAGAAAGAATTATCAGAATTCAGCCTGAATATCGACACTTCTACCCCAGAAGGACTGTCGGAATTAATGCAGGAATCAATTTTAGCATTATTGCGAACGCCGGAAAATTGGACGCACGTTTCGGCAACTTCTAAAACTGTCCGCAGTCGCGAAGAAGCGCAAACACTTTTTAATAAATTTTCCATTGAAGAACGCGGCAAATTTAGCGGTGAAAGCCTAAGCAACGTAGAAGGAAAAATTCGTCAAAAAGAAGTGATTGCTAATCCGGATGCCGACCCCGGTTCTTATATTGTAGTTACTTTATTAATTGGTACGGAAAATGACCGACCGATGTTTGGCGATGTTTACTCATCTAAAGATTTGAAAGAAGCTTTGGAAAAAATTGCTGCCACTCCACCCGACTATTTAACCGTATTTGAATTGCTGTGGACTCCCCAATCGGAAACCGAAAGCCTGACTTACGATGAAATGTTGACTGAGTATCCCAATTTGATGCAAATTACTTGATCGGGTAAGTTGCTAGTACTAATTAAAGGAAACCCAACATTTTTTGGTCTGCACGATCGCAATTATTTCCGAGTGCGATTTTTATGTGTCGGGTGTAAAATAATCTGTAAAACCCTTAGTAAGTCAGTGTTTTGCAGATTATTGTCCCCCCTTCAGAATTATTTTGCAATCAATTATGCTGCTACAGCTACCGCTTCTTGTCCGTGTCGCCGCAAAAGTTCCATCAATTCATCGCGATAGTCGTGGAATGTGGAGTGGCGTTTAACGGTGTGGCTACGTTCGGGTAACTTAACTTTAATTTCTTTTCTGACTGTACCGGGACGAGAACCGAGAGCATAGATGCGATTGGCGAGGAAAACCGCTTCTTCTACATCGTGAGTAATCATAAATACTGTTATTTTGGTACGCTGCCAAAGATTTAGCATGAATTCGTGCATTGATTCTTTGGTATGAACATCTAGCGCACCGAAGGGTTCATCCATTAATAATATTTTAGGTTCGGAAGTTAGGGCGCGTGCGATCGCAACTCGTTGTTTCATCCCTCCCGATAGTTCCTTTGGCAAAGATTTAGCAAATTCAGATAACCCCACCACACTTAAATAATAACTGGCTTGTTCCCGCCGAACTTTCTTCGGTACACCTTGAAGTTTTAATCCAAATTCTGTATTGTCTTGTACGCTCATCCAAGGATAAAGGGTGTAATGCTGAAACACCATACCCCGGTCTGGCCCAGGCCCAGTAACCACTTCTCCATCAATTTTCACTTCCCCAGAAGTAGGCATATCGAGTCCGGCAATTTGACGCAACAGAGTAGATTTACCCGATCCGGATGCACCCACGGCGCAGATAAATTCTCCCTGCTGAATAGTCATGTTAATTTCTTTGAGAACAACTAAGTTGCCATTTTTGGTTTGGAAATGTTTGTGTAGGTTGTTGATTTGCAGATACATTAGTTAAATCTCCTTGGTTCAGAATTAAGTTGGTGATTTGGTCAAGTTGAAAATTTCAAATCTTAAATTGCTAGAAATTAAACAAACCCGTCTCTAATTTATATATTTCTAATCCCCCCATCTCCCCATCTCCCCATCCCCCCATCAGCCTAAACACACAAATTAAATACGTAGCACCTTATCGCTTCTGACTTGCCCACTTACAAGAAACTCGTAAGAAATACTGAAATAGCAAATCGAATGATAATCCAATTACCCCAATTACAATTAACCCGACAAAAATTTCATCTGTTCTCAAAAATCGACCTGCTACGCTAATTCGACGACCCAAACCTTCTGTAGCGGCAATTAGTTCCGAGACAATTACCAACTGCCAAGCGGCGGCTAAGTTGATGCGGCAAGCATCAATAATTCCGGGCAAGACGTGGGGAAAAATTACCTGAAGCAAGGCTTGTTTGCGATCGCCTCCTAAAATATAAGTCGCTTCGATTAAATCTTTTGATACAAACTTTACAGTATCCATCACCATTAAGGCGTTAAAGAAGAAAACCCCAATGAAAATGAGCGTAATTTTCGGTTCCTCTCCAATGCCCAGATATAAAATGAGCAGAGGAATGAAGGCAGGGGCAGGCATATAGCGCATTAAGCCGAAAATCGGTTCTAGCAAAGCGCGAATGCTGGCAAAACTCCCCATTAACACGCCAATTGGAATGGAAAGACCGGCAGCGAAAATAAATCCAACCCCAACGCGCCACAAACTGGCGACGGTATCTTTAAGGAGTTCGCGAGTCCTCCAAAGTCGTCCAAATGCTTCGAGAACTTTACCTGGTGAAGGCAAAAATTTGGGGTCAATATTGCCAAATGTAGTTACCAGCCACCACAGCAGTAAGGGAAGCAAAATAGAGGTGGCGATCAAAGCTGTATTGAGCGGTTTTGGGATATCTTCAGCGATTTGCCAAAACACCGTTGGATTTAGCTTTTTAGGTCTAATATAATCTCGAATCGATCCGGGATCTTGGCTCATAATAATGTTAGATTTTGATAAGTAATTATGCCGATATAATTATGATTTTTTAAATTGTTCGGCATAGGCTTTGACAAAGCGATCGTCAAATAGTTTACTAGTATCTGGTTCGGCTTTTGCTAAACCTACTTCAATCAGAAATTTGCTCATTTCTTTGGCCGCAAACTGTAAGGAAGTTAAGTCGCTACCCGGTTGAAAAGCGGTTAAGTTTTCCTCTACGGTAAAAATGCGAGTGCCATCAGCGTAACTTTTGTATTCGCTAACCGGAACGCCTGCTCTTTTCGCCATGATTTCATAAGCTTTTTCTGGATTTGCTTTCATATAATCTAAAGTGGCAAACCAAGAATTAACTAATGCTTGTACTTTATCGGGATTTGCTTCTACAAATTTGCGAGTAAATACTAAATGATCGGAAATTGCCCCTGGAAAATCTTTGGAACTGAAAAGCTCTTTACTACCAGGACGTTTTAAAGCCTGTGTTGTAAAGGGAGCAAATACTGCCGTTGCATCCACTTGTCCTGCTACAAATGCGGCGGCGGCTTTACCTGTTTCTAGTGGGATGAATTGAATATCTTGGGGAGTTAAACCTGCTTTTTTCAATCCCAAAAGTAGGAGAAAATGATCGACCGTGCCTTCTTCTGCGGCTATTTTTTTTCCTTTTAAATCGGCAATGAAATTAATGCCTTCTCTGACAATTATTTTATCGTTTCCAGTGGAGTTATCGTTGACTAAAACGATTACTTGATCTGCTCCACCTGTTAAAGAGCTTATTGTATCTCCTAAAGTTTGGCTGTTCGCATCTATTTGTCCGGCTGTTAAGGTACTAATCGATTCTAAATATCCATCAAACCACTTCAAATCTACCGGAACATTGTTAGTTTGAAATATTCTTTCTTCTTGGGCAATTTGCCAGGGAAACCAACCGGGCCAAGCACTAAATCCCAACCGAACGGCATTGGCACTGACTGAACTGGCAGTGTTTGTTTCGGTGGTTGTTTTGATGTAGACGGCTGGGTTAACGCAACCTACTATTAGGGAAAAAGTAATTAGAAAAAGAGCGCAAAATGATAAAGGAGATCGGGGGGATAAAAAACGCGATCGCACTTTCATAATATCTCCTAAAACAGAGATTTTACACTAGGGTTAGAAACCGGGTTTCTTGTCAATATTTAAAGCTAAAAACCTAAATTTTTGCTTGAGAAACCCGGTTTCTCAAGCCTTATCGAGAGAAGTGGAAGATCTGAACAATGATATTTTTTCATCACAGTGGACTATGTGTAGCAAATAATGTATCCAGTACTTTGTTGCTTTTGTTACAAAATTTGCTAATTCAGTTTAAAGTTTTGTAACTCAATTTTGGACAGAATTGCCAATCTTAATTTTAGATCGTGTCCGATATCACTTTACTTGTATAGTTTGAGGATTTTTTTAACCACAGATATCCACAGATGAACACAGATGAACACAGATGTATATGGGGATTTCTGGTGAGGTATCCAAGTAAAATCAGATTTTTTGGATCGGCTCTAATTATTGGTAAATAAGTGGGTGGATAAAATACCCACCCTGTCAGGTTGATTTGGTTAATGCACTGCTGATAGTTCTTGCTTAATTGTTGCAGTTTTATTCAAATGAAAACGTATCCAATCAAACCAAGTATCTAGTCCTTCTCCGGTTTTGGCAGAAACGGGAATGATGGCAACATGGGGATTCATTTGTCGGACATTTGCTATAATTTGATTGAGGTCAACATCTAGATGTGGCGCTAAGTCCATTTTGGTGATTAATAAACAATCTGCTTCTTGAAACATCACGGGATATTTCAGCGGTTTGTCTTCTCCTTCGGTAACGCTTAATAAGGCAACTTTGAGGTGTTCTCCTACTTCAAATTCTGCCGGACAAACCAAATTTCCGACATTTTCTACCAAGACTAAATCGAATTCTGATGGGTTGTATTCATGGGCTAATCGATGAATGCCGCCGGATACCATTTGGGAATCTAAATGACAGGAACGACCAGTATTAATGGCAATTACTGGTACGTTATATTTGCGAAGGCGATCGGCATCTAATTCTGTTGTCATGTCCCCTTCAATTACCGCAATTTTATATTCATTGGTGAGAACGGCGAGGGTTTTTTCTAGCAGTGCGGTTTTACCAGCACCGGGACTACTCATTACATTGAAGCAAGTGATACCCCATTCATCAAAATGAGCGCGGTTACGATCGGCTCCTTCTTGATTAGCATGAAGTAAGTTAATTCCTAAAGTGGCGTCAAATGTTTGGTGCATGGGTTTTGTCCGAAATTTTAACTCAATAAAAAGGGGATTAGCTGGAAACAATTATGGATAAATAGAGATAGATGGTTAACCGGGGTAGGGGATAGAACGAGAACCAAAAAGCTGGCAAAATTGGATAAAATATGCTAATTTTCTACTCCTAAACTCTCTTTGGCGTATTCAATGCGATCGATTTTTAGCTCTCGTCCAGAACGGATATCCTCCATAGGCGATCGACAAGTCGGACAACCATATTGAATCCCAATTTCTGGGCGATATTCTTGTTGGCAATGATGACAAAAGGCAATTAATGGGGTTTCCTGAATGACTAATTCTGCCCCTTCTAAAAATGTGTTGCGAGTTTGGACTTCAAAGGCGAATTGCAAACTCACTGGTTCGACACAAGTAAACTGACCGACTGTAAGATGAACGTGGGAAATTTTTGGTTTTTCTGGTTGTTCTTCCCACCACTTTTTTACTGTTACAATCAGGGCTTTTGTCATGTCGGTTTCGTGCATGGACTGATCCGAATTTATTGATTGTTTATTTGGGTTCTTGCAAAAGCGAAAGGTGGGGATTTTTTACCACAGATGTCCACAGATGTAGGCGATAGCCTTCCCGTAGGGTACACAGATGAACACAGATGAAGAAAGATGGTTAACTCGCTTTTGCAAGATATTTTGATGTTGTAAGTTTACGTCCAAGCTACCAATTCTGGTTGCGATTCTGGGAAGATATAAGCGGGTTTCTGTTTGCGGGGCAGTTGACCGGAGATGACTAAATGGGCCATCGCGTCGCAAATGACGCGAGTTGCCATGAGTGAAGTCATATCGCTGATGTCGTAGGGTGGGGAAACTTCGACGACTTCTAAACCGCAAACTGGCGCTTTTTGGATGATTTTGCCCAGTAATGACAATGCTTCGCGGGGTAGTAAACCGCCTGGTTCGGGCCAACCGGTTCCTGGGACAAATCCGGCGTCGATGCAGTCAATATCAAAGCTGATGTATACGCAGTCGGTTCCGTCGAGGGCGCGTTCTAAGGCAAAATCAACGGCAGCATCGATTCCTTTTTCTACAATGTCGGTGACGGTGAGGATGTTGGTGGAACGTTCTCGGCATACTTTCACGCCTTGACGGGGGACTTGCCAGCCGCCAATTCCTAACTGTACCAGGTTTTTGGCTGGGGCGTTTTTCATGTTGGTGGCGTGAAACCAAGGACAGGTGTGCATTCTCTCGTCGAGGTCGGTTTCTTGGGTGTCGGCGTGGCGATCGAAGTGTATGATACCAACTTTTTTGTCTCCCAAGTGGCGACAAATTCCTCTAACTGTGGGGAAGCCGATCGAGTGATCGCCGCCTAAAATAATTGGAAATGCACCAGAACTGAAGATGTGTGCAATTCCTTTGGAGATTTGGTCGAATGATTTTTCGTTATTGGCGGGAATGGTGAAAATGTCGCCTACATCGCAAAGGGTGATTTGTTCGCGCAAATCAACGCCTAACTCGAAGTTGTAGGGGGTGTACAATGCGGAAATGCGCCGAATTCCTTGGGGGCCAAAGCGAGTGCCGGGACGATAGGTGGTGCCGGAGTCGTGGGGAACGCCGACGATCGCCACATCATATTCTCCCACTTTGCGAACGTCTTCCACGTAGGGCGCTTTCATGAAGGTGTTGATGCCTGCATAGTGAGGCAGTTCGCCGCGAGAGAAGGTGGGAATAGTGCGATCGCGAATGCTCTCTGCTGCTTCTAGTCCGTATTCTAGCCCTTTCGATACTTCCTGTTGCCAACCAGTTAACGGCAGTCTCGCTTCTAATTCTAAAGCCCGTTCTGCTTGGGATGGAGTGTGTCCGTTATTTGAGCCGGGGCTTTGAAATAAGGAGTTTTCAGCAGGATTTTCAGTCATTTGAACACCCAGAATTTTTCAATACTACAAGATGAGCAGGTTTGCTTGCCTACCTCCTGAAACCCTAAAGAGAAAGCCCAGGAGAACAAGCGCAGTTTCAACAACTTCGTTCCTCCCGGGCTTTTCTCCCGCCGTGTGGCTAGCTAATCCTTCAAAAAAATATAGAAATTCTGGATAAGCAAGCTGCTTCTCTCGGACCAGCATTTGCAACCTCGCAATCTATAGCTGTATCGCGTCGTCCAAATCGGAACCCTAGAAGCTACTGAATTATTTTTTTTAGATCACCCGCCCAATTTAGCAATCAGTCTAATAAATAAATGTATCGTAAGTTACGGAATTATATTTGCGATCGCGACCATAACTGAACTAGACTCCAGAAACCCGGTTTCTTCAAGAAACCGGGTTTCTATTTCGTTACGCACACACTCGTTTGACGCTTTCGATCTGATTTACTTTATCCCACCAAGTCTTGAGTTTAGGAGTTCGAGCGGTAATCGGCTCGAACTCTGGTGTTTTTGAGAGGTAGATAAAAATTGGAATCAAGTAGAAATCGGCAATGCACAATTCGCTACTTAGCAGATATGGGCTACCAACCGTGAGAGATTCGATCGCATCTAGGGCTGTTTTTGCAGGTGCGATCGCATTTTTCACCGCATCCTCATCTGTTTTCCCCCCTTGATTCGGAACGACTAAACGCTGAATTACAATTGTCCTGATAGCAGGTTGATAAAAATAGCTATCAATAATTGCTACGATCTGACGCATCCTCGCCTTGGAGAAGGGATCGGACGGGCTAAACTTGTTATTTGCCACAACTGTATCGAGATATTCAGTAATGGCAGATGTTTCATAAAGCACTTCCCCATCTACTTCTAAGGTAGGTACTTTCCCAAAGGGATTTTTCGCTAAGTACTCGGCTGACTTGTTTTCGCCATTGAGCATATCTACTTCTTTGAGGTAATATTCTACACCTGCTTCCTCAAGCAACAACCGAACAGTACGAACATAAGTACTAAGAGGAGAGCCGTAAACAACGATCGTTGCCATTATCTGTAAATCTCCAACTTTAATAAACAGTAACAAGAATATTTGGTTGCTAATTGCGATCGCTTCACCTAGTAGTCTACCAAATTAATTTCGATCGGTTACCGTTTGCTAGAAACCAGGTTTTTTAGAAAAACCTGGTTTCTGGAATCCCTCAAAATTAAGCTGGCGATCGCAACTAGCTATCTATATTAAAATAACTTACGCCAAGCAAATCAAATAAGTGGAATGAAACCAGATATTTATATCAGAGAGGCTGTACTGGAAGAAGACGCTCTCATTGCACAACACTTTTATCAAATGTGGCTGGATAATGATGTTCCAGCAAATCTTATCGAAGCTGGCTGGCTTAATATTACACTTCAATTTATCGATCGCGCTCGTCGAGAACTGTGCTATCAAGCTTTTGTCGCTGAAGTAGAAAATAGAGTAGTTGGTTCTGTAAGTTGTCAGCTTTTTACTGGCCTTTATCCCCATATTTTAACCACAGAATATCGTAATTACGGATATATTTGGGGAGTTTACGTCGAATCAGCTTATCGCGGAAGAGGAATTGGCAAACAACTAACCAGCAAAGCAGTAAATTATTTGCGATCTATAGGATGTACAAAAGCCATTTTGCACGCTTCTCCTTCTGGTCAACCTGTTTATACCAGCTTGGGATTTGCATCTAGCAATGAAATGAAATTAGATTTGCTGTAATCGTTTAAAAAAGTAACGCCATGAATTTAGATTTCGCGACTTCCGATCTAAACGAATATCTAGCATTGTCGGATGTAATTGATTTCGACGATCGAAATATCCAATTCCTAGCCAATCAACTATCTGCACAAACTAAAGATGATGTAGAAATAGCTCAAAAAGCTTATGAATTTGTCCGAGATAAAATTCCTCACTCTTTTGATATCAATGGAAAATATGTTACTTGTCAAGCATCAAGAGTTTTACAACACCAAGAAGGTATTTGTTTCGCTAAATCTCATCTTTTAGCAGCAATTCTACGCTATTTGAAAATTCCCACCGGATTCTGCTATCAACGCTTGGTCTTCAGAGACGAGCAACCCGATCGTTTCATATTGCATGGCTTAAATGCAATTTATTTAAATAGTTTAAATCGCTGGGTTCGGGTTGATGCCAGGGGCAATAAAAATGGCGTTGACGCAAAATTCTGCTTAGACAAAGAATTACTAGCGTATCCGGTGAGAACAAATTTTGCAGAAATCGATTACCTAACTATTTACTCTCAACCAAATTATCGAGTTGTGGCAGCTTTAAATAACAGCAATAACTTTGAAGAGTTAATTGACAATATTCCTAGCGAATTGTAGCTGATCGAACTTGAAAATTTAAGAAAGCTTTGTAGGGGCGATCGCGTTAGACTGCTGTAGAGCGATCTGAACAAGAACCCAGCAGTCTTCTTAACTTGACCTTAACCTAGCATTAAGCTTAATATCGCATTAGTCGATAGATTTATCGGGGTTTAGTCAGCTTATGAACAAAGATGCTAGCTTCCTGTTCTTCCATCCTGATGACTGGCTGACGATTACGTTTCGCTTAGCGATGGCACTTTTAATCGGCGGTGTAATAGGATTGAATCGGCAGCAACCCGGTAGACCAGCAGGACTTCGTACTTATACGATCGTCAGTGTAGGGGCTGCGATGTTCGTAATGCTACCCCTACAAGCAGGCATCGATATTAACGCTACAAACGCTCTGAGCCGTACAATTCAAGGAATTGCCACAGGGGTCGGCTTTATCGGCGCAGGTATTATCTTGCAACAATCTACGCACAACTTGAAGCCACAAGTAAAAGGTCTTACATCTGCTGCTGCATTGTGGTTGACAGCAGGACTAGGTACGGCTGCGGGATGTGGATTGTGGCGTACAAGCTTAATCGGAACATTGATCACCTTATTAATTCTCAGTGGCTTCAAAAAGTTTAAACGTTCTCCGATATACCGACTGCGCGGATACAGCAAACAGAGTCGAAAAAAAGGAAATTTAGTTTACCGAAAAGAACCCAGTTCTAATTCCGTAACAGACGAACAATAAACTAAGAGCGGCTAATTTGTCTGGTAGATTTTGAAAGTGCGATCGCAATATAGCGATCCTATTTAAGTAATCAACCCCACCCTAGCCCTCCCCTTACCAAGGGGAGGGTTGGGTGGGGTTTAGTTTAGGATCGCAATAGCAAGAAAAAAGTTCGCCAACTGCAATTCTGTGCGATCGCAAGATTGCTAATTATCTGATAATTTTCAGAAATTTTATTTCATCTGTTGTAGATACATTTAGTACAAAATCTCACAGAAAATTATCCTAATATGAAATTATTACCTTTATTTGCAGTTATGCTTGGTTTTGGATCTGCTGGTTTGGGAATGAGTGCAGTGCTTGCAAACCATCCTATTGGCAACTCTCGCTTACCAAGCAGTCACAACAATCTAGTTTCTCAAGCTACTGCCAGTACTCCAGAATTCATCGCCAGAGGTAACGAACCATTTTGGAACGTCACCGTCAATCGTAGTGGAATAGTCTATTCAACACCAGAAATTAGGAACCGAAGATATCCTTACACCGCCCCCTTGACAGCAATGGGTCGCCCTACCGATCTAGTACGAGTATATCGGCTCAACGGACAACCTAGCGGTATGTTAGTGATTAAAAAAGTAAATTCTTGTAGCGATGGAATGTCAGATATCGTCTACCCTTACGATGCCACGCTTATTTTAGGTAATCGGGTGATGCAAGGTTGCGCTCAAAGGAGGTAAGCTACAAACTATAACTATAATGATGTTGGGAGTTTATCTGTGTGAGTATACAAATTCAAGATTCGATTGTGGAAAATATTTTTGCTGACTATCAGCAAAAACAACCTCAGATAAGCGAGGAAAATTTGGCAGAGTTTCGCGATGTCTTAGAAATATTTTACGTGGTTCACGATCGATATGTATCGCACAGCGAAAACTCCCTGGAAACATCTGCAAAAGATCTGAAACGCAAGTTAATTCTTTATTCAAAATATCAACAAACTATTGAAAATTATTGCAAAAAATACCAAGAAACTTTGCTAAAAGAATTTATTTTACTTGCTCAGTTTGCATGGCATTGGTATGAATTAGTAGAGGCGGAAGAACTCTTAAAGCGATCGGCTGAACTTTGGTTTTTGTATAACCTACAAGTAAAACCCGCTCGTTACGATTCTAACAAGCAATTAAGTAAATTTTACCTAACTTCCTATCCCCAATTTAATTATTTTTATTTAGGCGAACTGTACATCGTGCAAGGCAAAAAATTAGAAGCTATCCAGGCGTTCTCTAAATTTATCGAACTAGAGCCAAACTTTTATCCAAGCCAAGATTTTTCATTAGATCATTATTTCTTTTATTACAATAAAGAGCTACCCAGCACGCTTCTGGCTAAAGATTACTTAGATTTTTTGGAAATTGCCTATCCGATCGATCGCCAGCTGCTGTTGAGAAATTTTTTCTGGCTCGAATAATCTTATCTAATATCGAATACTCAAATGTTTGCTACAGATAAATGATGGGGAGGTGGGGAGATGGGGGGATGGGGAGAGAGATCTGTAGCATTATTTTTTCTATTCGATATAATAGGATGTTATTTCAGGCAACTTAGATGTGCAATTATCTGTTAAATATGCCTGTAGAAATAGCAAAACATTCGCAACCTCTCTGTCGTTAGCAGTATATATTCTCCCTATAGACCCAAAATAAATGAATAGTAAATCTGCGGGAAAAGTCTGGGTATTGAAGTTGAGCTATTGCAGGAAACCCGGTTTCTGACTCTGGTGCGATCGCAAACAAAACTCTCTAGATTCTCGTATTCAGTATGGCATCGTACCTTAAGAAACTAAGTATACTGCCAACGCTGAGGAATGACAGAATACTCCCAGCACTCAAAACGCTCAAAATACTGCCAGCACTCGCAATACTCAGAATACTTCCCGCACTACCGATACTCAGAATACTGCCAGCACTGCCAATGCTCAAAATGCTTCCCGTACTGGCGATACTCAAAATACTGCGGTGACTGACTTTACTAAGAATCCCTTCTGTAGGAACAAACCAATTTGCAACCATCTCTTTTCCCTTTTCAGTCTATTAGTAGGGTGCGTTACTAACGCACCATTGCGCCATATTTACTAGCCATTATGCTAAAATAATAACTAATTAAGTTGAATATCTCGCTAGAAAGATTAAACCGCTTAGCTAATTTTTATAAGCTAAATATAAGCCTTTTGGCTATCATTCTACCTCCTGAATTCTGACTCCTGCTCATGATCGAATTTGATTACTCGCTAGATTTTAATGCGATCGATTTTCGAGAACACCCAGAATTATATCGCATTGGACGAGGCGAACAAGGTGTTTTGTTGGTCGAACCATACAAAAGCGAGATTCTGCCCTATTGGAAATTCAAAACACCAGAAATTGCAAGCCAGTCAGCCGAAAAAATTTACGCTTTGTTTTTTGATTACAAAACTCAAGAAGATTTTGTAGGTATGGATATGGCACGGAAATTTTTGCAAATGGGATACACCCGTTCGCGTCGCTACGCCAACCACAAATCGGGACGCAAATATGCTAAAGGGACTAAGACTGTTTTGCCGCGAGAAGAAGACCCCATTAAAGCCGAATCCGCAAAAATTTTCTATGAAAAGTGGCAATTAGCCAAAACCGATCCGGAGTATATTAAACTTAGCGATCGTCATCGGAAATTATCCGAACAACCTACTCAAAATGAATCTTTAATAAAAGGTAATAAATTAAAGTCTTGACGAATTTCCAACAAAGATTTATTCAAAAGTTGTTCGTAATCAAAAAATGGGACGACAAACCGTAGCGATGATTATCAGCAGCGCTTCAAGTAATTCTCAGTTCGCCCACATCTACTGGACAAAATATTTACAACCTAGAAGACAAGCGTTTACTCTGGTAATAGAACGCGCCAAAGCTAGAAATGAAATTCAGCCTGATTTAGATGCAGGATTAGTATTCGATGCAATGAGTGGAATCATGCTCTACGGACTAATTTTTCAACCCACAAATGAATCATGGGAAAATTATGTTAGACGTGCCATTCATTTATTTTTGAAAGGTAATTCTGAATGAATAAACAGTCTGAATACTCCTCATGCTTATCCACGATTCATCCATCAGTTGCCCAAAAACATTCTGAATTCTGGCTCCTGACTCCTGAATTCTTCTTTCGTAATCTAAAACCAAAACAGAAAATGTCACGCATCAAGCTTGTATATCCGAAAATCCCAGATAGTAAAAACTGCCCTTTAGAGCAATGTATCGCCTTCGAGAAATACGACGGTACTAACCTCCATTGGGTTTGGGAAACTGAACTTGGTTGGTATGCTTTTGGCACGCGCCGAGATAGATTTGACTTAGATGAAATGGGAATTGCTCAATTTAATGCTGCCCATCCCGGATTAGAAGAAGCTCCTATATTTTTCAAGGAACATTTCGCTAATCAATTAGAAAATATATTCAAAAATAATCCTAAATATCACAGTCCTGAAATTACAGTTTTTACAGAATTTTTGGGTCTAAATTCCTTTGCCGGAATGCACCAAAAAAACGACCAAAAACAGCTAATCTTATTTGATGTCGAAACTGCACGAGGCATAATTAATCCTTTTCAATTTATTGAAGATTTTAGAGAGTTGAACATCGCACGAGTTGTTTACCGGGGCAAACTGACTGGTAAGTTTATTGATGATGTTCGAGAAGGTAAATATAATGTGTCTGAAGGTGTTGTTTGCAAAGGAGGTAAGACTAACGATAAATTGTGGATGGTCAAGATTAAAACCAATGCTTATATGAATAGACTACAACAAACTTTTCAAGATGACTGGGAAAATTATTGGGAATAAGTTTGCATCGGTAGTAGAAGAGTGATGCTTTTACATTATCTGTGGGAATTAGGGGTGAAGTTTTTACCGCAGATGAAAACTGATATAGGCGATAGCCTTCCCGCAGGGTACGCAGATAAACGCAGATAAGATTTTTTTTGATGATATAATATTAAAGCCTGTTTGTACTGAGGACTTCAGTCCTCCTAAATCCACCAGATAAGAACTAAAGTCCTTACTACAAACTATGATATAAATTCAAAAAAGCTGTTTCTGTAAAAGCCTCAACAAATTGTGTAGTCAATTATTATCCTTTTTCGAGATAGAACGAATATATGAAACGAACCTTAATTGCACTGGTAACAACTGCGATTTGTCTGATTCCTAGCGCTGTGAGAGCCGAGATTCGGGTTGAATTCGCACGCGATCGTCACTGTCGATCGTACACCGCTACCTACACGCCAAGAGGATTTCAACCTTATGTAATTCGATTGCAAGCCGGACAAAACTTTCAGATTCACAACATGGATGAATTTGTCTCTCTAGTAGACTTGATTACGCCTAGCGGAAAAAAGATAGGAGATTTTTTGATGTCGCCTGGGGAAATGAAATCGATCGAGCTTCCCGAAAGTGGAAATTATCGTATTATACCTGCTAACGATAAAGATTTTTACGACCTTCGTTTCTGCGCTTATTAATAAAATTACCCTAAAAATGAGGGTTTATTTAAATGTACGAATCGGGTCAAGTTCTGCAAGAACGCTACCAATTAAAACAGAGATTAGAACATACGGCAGCCAGTCGGCAAACTTGGCTGGCTACCGATATTACATCACCATCCAGCGAATCGGTTATCCTCAAATTGCTAGCTTTTGGCCCTCAAATGGATTGGCAAGAATTAGAATTGTTTGAGCGAGAAGCCAAAATCTTGCAAGCACTAAATCATACTCAAATTCCTCGTTATCGAGATTATTTTGCGATCGATCGCAATGAAGTTAATCCGCTACCTTGGTTTGCGTTAGTGCAAGATTATATTCCTGGCAGTAGTTTGCAAGAACTTTTGGATAAAGGCAAACATTTCAGCCAAAAGCAAGTACGGCAGATGGGAGAGCAATTACTACAAATCTTGCAATATTTGCACGAGTTAAGTCCTCCGGTGCTGCATAGAGATATCAAACCGAGCAATATAATTTTGGGGAACGATCGCAAAGTTTATCTAGTAGATTTCGGTGCGGTTCAAGACAAAGCTGCCGTAACGGGAGTTAGCTTTACAGTAGTAGGTACGAGCGGTTATGCACCGTTCGAGCAGTTCTATGGAAAAGCCGTACCCGCCTCCGATTTATATGCTTTAGGTGCAACTATAATCCATTTACTCACGGGAATTGCTCCCGCAGATTTGTTGGAAAGCGATGGTTCGTTGGCATTTGCAGAACGAATTAATTTAGATTCGTCGATTATTCGTCCTGATTGGTTGCGAAAATTGACAGAACTTGACTTGAAAAAGCGGTTTAAGAGTGCGCGCGAAGCATTAAAATCATTGCAGGAAGAAGAACGCAATGTTGTTATAAATAAAGCACAACAAACTTCATCAAAATTTTATCGTCGCGAATCGAACCAGGTAGGGGAAATTAATCGCGATCGCCAAAAAATCGATCGCCTTGAACTAGAAAACAGCCTGCTGCGAATTGACTTAGATTGGGAAACAGAACAGGAGCAATATAAAGTTCGCGTCGGTAAGAATTCACCTCCTAGATTACCAGCGCGAGGTGATGCTGTAGCCAGTATTGTACTTGGCGTCATTGTTATAGGGGTTTTCTTATTCTTTGGCGCTCAGTTTTCGTTCGCCTTTATTGGTGAATCTGCCCTAATTATTGGCATTTTAAGCCTTGTTTTCATCGGTCAATCTCTTTACTACTGGTATAAGTATTTGCAGTATAAAGAAGCATATGAAGATTACCAGCAACGTCGAGCTTCCGCTATTGCTTGGTACGAGCAGAAACAACACGATGATAGGTTGGATTAAGCTAAAAAAAATTTGTTGATGACGCGATCCCTTTGGTTCAAAATGTATAAGGCAATTAGGTAATTTTTTATACAAATAGCTATATTGCCTGAAAATTGTATATTTCTAGCGATCGATTCCTCTTCCCATTTCCCCACCAGCCTAGATATTACTAAAATTAAATCCTTTCTTAGCATATGTGAAGCTGGCAAGCTTTATAGCGATCCTAAATGAATTGCGAACAACTAAACCCCTCCCAACCCTGCCCTTGGTAAGGGGAGGGCTAGGGTAGGGTTGATTACTTAAATAGGATCGCTATATTTCTTCAATATTCAACAAAAGAAATAGTATTTTACTGCACAATATCTTCCATTAGATAGAGCGAAATTTAGATTAAGGATAGGTTATGCTTGCTTTAAAATAAAGTTATTCAGCAATTTTAGGTTGTCTAAAAAGCCTAACTATCGCCGAAAATTTGCTTTAGCAGTTATGTATGCAGGGGTGGGAAATGTTACATAAAAATATAAATTACTCATTTCATTTAGATATAAATAATTGGAAAGTTCAGCAATTAGGTTTATTATTAATAACCGATTTGAGCTTTATCTTTCTACACTTGCTTTTTGCCCATACTAGATTTATTTCAGATTATGCTTTTTCCCTAGAAGCAGAAATGGGATATTCGGAATTTTTTCAATATGTAAAAGAATACTGGATTGCTCTCTTATTAATATTTTTAGCAATTCGGAACCGCTCGTTTCTATACTTAAGTTGGTCTTTTCTATTTTTCTATCTTTTACTTGATGATTCTCTACAAATTCACGAAAAATTAGGACTTTATATCAGTAATCAATTCAATTTTATTCCCTTGTTTAACTTACGTTCAGAAGACTTCGGAGAAATTATAGTTTCTGGTTTAGCTTGTTTAATATTTGGCTCGATGATTTTGCTCGGTTATCGGTTTGGTAATCGCCTCTCTCGAAATGTATCGAAAAGTTTAATAAAATTGTTACTTTTGCTCGCTTTTTGTGGAGTAGGAGTCGATATGGTGCATACGATATTCAACAACTCTTTGATGGAAACATTATTGATCGTAGTTGAAGATGGTGGGGAGTTGATCGTCATGAGCCTGATCGCTTATTTTGTATTTTCTGTATCTGATTATTCTCCTTCTAAAAATCATAAGCTGTTACGTATTTAAGATAGAAAATCAACTCGCAAAGGCAATTTTCTGCGAACTTGGCAGCCCCATCCGCCTGTGCGGTGGGGTAATTCAATGGCATTAGTTCAAGAAAAACAAATCGCAGCGATCGCATTTACCAAAGATTTAGGATCGACAGGCTTAGAGAGATGCTGCTCAAAACCCATCTCCAGCGCACGTTGTCGATCGAAATCTCCCGCATAAGCAGTCAGAGCAATTGCAGGGACTTGGGAACCGAGTTCTGGTGGAAGCAATCGAATTTTTTGTAAAAGCGTATATCCATCCATTTCTGGCATTCCGATATCACAAATCAAAATATCGGGAACGAATCGGGTTAAAAGAGCTAACGCTTCTTTAGCTGATGACGCCGTTTGAACTGATGCGCCCGATTGTTCGAGGATAAACTGAGTCAGTTCTCGCATATCCAGTTCATCATCAACTACTAACGCCTTGATCCCAGCCAAAGTCATTTCATTATCGATCGCTTCTTCATCTCCCGCCATAGAAGAAGGTAGTTTGGCAAGTGGCAGTTGGACGGTAAAAGTGGCTCCCTTTCCTTCCCCCGAACTTTCTACAGCCACCGTTCCACCGTGCAATTCTACCAGATGCCGAACGATCGCCAATCCCAATCCTAACCCGCCGAACTGACGAGTCATCGTACTATCGGCTTGCCTAAAATAATCAAATACATAAGGCAGAAAATCAGAGCTAATCCCTCTACCAGTATCTTTCACGATAATTTGAGCTTCTGACTCAATTGTCTGTAACAAAATCTCGATTTTTCCCCCACAGGGAGTGAACTTCACGGCATTGGATAGCAAATTCCAAACCACTTGTTGAAGTCTAGCCGCATCCCCCATCACAGGTACTTCGTCGTGCAGGTTCATCTCGATTTGAATGGATTTTGCTTCGGCGGCTAAACGAACGGTTTCCCGCGCTTGTTCGATCGCAGTTGCCAAATTAACCAGCTTGGGATCGAAACGTAACTTTCCGCGCAAAATGCGGGAAATATCTAATAAATCTTCAATTAATTGAGATTGTAAGCGAGTATTGCGCTCGATCGTTTCCAATGCCCGTTCTGTGGTTGCCGCATCTAATTTCCGCGTCCGCAATAAACTCGTCCAGCCTAAAATCGGATTGAGAGGCGATCGCAATTCGTGAGAGAGCACCGCCAAAAACTCATCTTTAATTCGGTTTGCTTGTTCTGCGGCTTCCCTAGCTGCCTGTTCTTGGTGCAAAATGCGATCGAGTTGCTGCTCCAATTGTTTTCGCTCTTCAATATCAGTAGCCGTCCCAAACCATTTAACGATTTCACCCTTTTCATTCTTGACTGGAATTGCCTGATGTAAATGCCATCGATATACCCCATCTCCCCGTCGCATCCTACCTTCCGCTTGATAGTAACCGCCATTCTGTTGCGCGGCAGCCCAGTTTTGGCCCAGAATTGGGATGTCATCGGGATGAACTACAGCTTCCCAACCTTCCCTTTTTGCTTCTTCAAGAGTTAAACCGGTAAAATCAGACCAGCGTTGATTGAGATCGAGTAGCGTTCCTTCCGCATTCGCCGTCCAAACTAATTGGGGGATCGACTCCACTAATAAACGATAACGTTGTTCGCTTTCTTGCAAAGCTTCCTCTGCTTGTTTGCGATCGGTAATATCGGTATTGGTACCAAACCAGCGCAACACTTTGCCAGATCGATTGTGGATGGGAATCGCTCGCGATAAAAACCAGCGATACCGTCCGTCCTTACCCCGCAACGGAAACGTGTCTTCCCAAATTTCCCCCGTTTCTAAGCAGTGTCGAAAATGCTCGATCACGCGATCCAGATGTTCGGGATGGTGTACTTTCTGCCAACCCCAACCTTCCATCTCTTCTAAAGTCGTTCCGGTATACTCAAACCAGCGCTGGTTGTACCAAAACAGCCACCCGTTCGCATCCGCCATCCAAGCAAGCTGGGCAATGTTATCTGCTAAAGTACTCAAACGCTCCTCGCTTTCTTGCAGCGCCGCTTCTACTTGCTTGCGTTCGGTAATATCTCGGATCAGCCAACGCGCCCCCGCAAATTGTCCTCGTTCGTTATAAATAGCCGTCACCGTAATCGAAACGGGAATGGAATTCGGTAGAGCGATCGCTTTTAAGCACAGTTGTTCGGTTTCGATCTGAGAATGCTGCCGTAAATCAACTAATAAATTTCTGAAAGCTTGACGGGTTTCTTCCGCAATATACTTAATTAATAGCAAGCCGATTAACTCCTGTGCTTCACAACCAATTAAAGTTGCGATCGCTCGATTTGCTTCCTGAATTTTGCCATTAGCATCCGTCACTACATAGCCATCCGGTGCAAAATTAAATAAATCTTGATAGCGATAACTTTCTCTTTCCGCGATCTCGTGAGCGATTAAAAGTTCTTCATTTTGCTGGCGTAACTCTTCTTCCACAATTTCCAGCTTTTCCACCGAGTCTTGCAACTCTTCATTTACCTGTTGCAGTTGAGCAGCACGCCGGACTAATTCATCGCGAGATTGTTTTAGGGCAGCTTCAGTTTCTTTACGCTCGGTAATATCTCGAAAATAAACTGCTACTCCTTCAGAAGAAGGATAAGCATTCACTTCTAGCCAGCGGTTCATCGGTCTCCCTAACTCTATCCAAGATACGGGAACCTGTTGCGCTACCGCACGATGCAATTCTTGATATGGTAACTCACCAACTACATGGGGAAACACTTCCGTCCAAACGTGCTTTCCAATCAATTCTTCGCGGGATTTTTGTAAAAGTTGCGTTGCTGCTTTGTTGGCATAGGTGTAGCGCCAATCGCGATCGAACGCCACAAACGCATCGCTGATACTTTCTAAAATAGTGGCAACCCTACTTTCTGCCTCCTGTAAAGCTGAATCTTTACAGTTACAAGCGATTTGTTCCTCTGCTACCGTGCCTGAAATATTGTTATTGTTTGAGAAAGCGATCTCTTGGCTATTGCGATCGAAACTGCGAGCAACTTGTTCGATCAATTCAGAACGTGAAATGCCTCGCTTTTGGGCTTCTTCATCTAACAGCCGCCATGCCGTAGGAGTTAGCGAAACGCTAACCCGTTGTTTCGTTTCCGAATCCCAAGTATTCACGAATTTACCTTTGCGATCGCGCTTCATTGAAAAGCTATCCGTTTATATACGCGGCAACTACTATTCAATCTCAGCTACTCTTGAACGAGAATCTCTCTATAGACCGAAGATTTTTAAGTTAATTTCCTAACGTGCAAATTGCCATGACTAATCAACCAAAATCATTAGGAGAACAAAATTACGAGCAGTTTGCCCACCGCTATGCAGCTGCCGTCGAAACCAAATCCCACAACGCCCACTACGAACGCCCCGGCACTCTATCACTCGTACCTGATGTACGAGGGTGGCGGATACTGGATGCCGGATGCGGGCCAGGAATTTACGCCGAATGGTTGATCGATCGAGGTGCAAAAGTCGTTGCGTGTGATGTGACGCCGCAAATGATCGAGATTACCAAAAAACGAGTGGGGAATCTCGCGGAAATTCATCGCGCAGACCTCACCCAACCACTTGGATTTGCTCTTGATGAAAGCTTCGATTTAGTATTATGCCCGCTAGTACTTGACTACATTGAAGATTGGCAACCAGTTTTCCGCGAATTCTATCGAATATTGCGATCGGGCGGAATATTTGTTTTTTCCTGCGGTCATCCAATGGCAGATTTTCTAATTACTCAAAATCAACAATTGACACCAGGTAACTACTTTGATGTGGAAAAATTTGCAATGGAATGGCACGGTTTTGGCGAACCTTACCCCATTATCACTTCCTATCGCCGCCCCCTTCAAACTATACTCAATCCCCTAGCAAAAGCAGGTTTTATTTTGGATGAAATTCTCGAACCACAACCTACTGAGCAATTTTTGGCATCTAATCCAGAAAGTTATGAAAAATTAATGCGAGAACCCGGTTTTTTATGCGTTCGCGCTCGCAAATTATAGCTAGGGACTAGGGACTAGGGGAAGAAGGGACTAGGAGTGAGAGTTTAGTGCAATTAATAATGCCTTAATCGCCTTGACTGTTGCTATATCATGAAAATGTTTTAAACCTTCAAAACAACAATAACACCCAAGCTTTACTATCCGAGCGATCTCCTCTCATTTCACTTCAACTTGGAGTTGCAATAACGATTAACGTTTAGTTGCCTTGCTCCCTTAGTTACTAACTGAGGAAATATCAGACTGTTAGTTGGGTGTTACTGTTGTTGGATGAGACAGATGTTAGATTTACCAGCGGTTTTTACCTCTTTATTTACTAACGTGTACTTCGCTGTTGTATCTGTCGAAGAAGCTTGTTTGCTTCATGTTTTTAATTTAGCACCCTTTTTCAGAGATCCAAGAGTATGAAATTAAACTTTACTATTTTAAAGGTAACTACTCAACTCATCCGTAGTAGATAGTAGGTAATCCAGATTTTTTGTAAACAGACGCTTAATATTTAAGGCACAAGTTAGTATATTTTGTGATGATTTCGCCTAAATATTTACGAAATATTAAGATCATCTTCATTGAGAATTAGTTGATTTAAGTTTTATTGTTGGTATTAATAACAAAAGAAAAAAGGTTGTATAATCAATCAACTTTTTTCCTTTTGCCTTTTCACATCCCACTTTTTGTAATCTTACAAAGTATAAAATTATATCATGTATGCTGATATAAGCATAGTTTGTAGTAAAGAATCGGAGTCCTTAAATCGTGAAGTTGAGAGGGCTGAAGTCCTCACTACAAACCAGATTAAAGTGGCACGGCTGATTAATTCACCTGTTTTTTCTCCCCATTTCCCCATCTCCCCTAACGAATCTGATTCCACAAATTTTGGTAAATTTTGAGAGTTGCTGGCGAAAGAGGCTGCAAAAATTCGCTTTTTTGGATAATTTCCTGTTTTGGCAAAATTACCTGATTTTTCGGGCTATTAGGTGATTCTGCTTGATTATCACCAACTAAAATAGGCGAAGCACCCGAACCGAAGCGAGAAAGCAAACGAGCAATGTCTGGTTGCCAACAAAAATCAATCCAAGTTTGCAGTAAATTTTGATTGGTATTGGTTTGATTAGGGCGTACCCACAAGTCAGCCCAAAGTGCGGTACCGGATTGGGGAACTACGGCAGCGAGGTCGTGATAACGCTGCATGACTGGTAAGATGTCACTAGACCAACCGACAGCTACATAGGTATCTCCCAAAATTAGGGGCTGTAAGTAAGTATCGGAACTGTAAAATTTTACTTGTCGGTCTAAGGCAAAGAGTTCTTGTGTTAGCTTGGGGAGAATCTTGTCTAAGTTTTCGCTATTGTAGGAAAGACCGAGTTTTTTTAAAGTTAGTCCGATCGTTTCTCGCGGACGATCGAGTACGGAAATGCGATCGCGCAATTCCTCTCGCCACAAATCTCCCCAGTCAGTAGGCGGACTCCAGCCATTCGCCTTAAATTTATCCCGGCGATAAACAATCACCGTCGTACCCCAGCGATAAGGTGCGCCCCACACTTTCCCCTTGGGGTCTAGTTTTCCTTGTCGATCGCGTTTTACCAATGTTTGCCATACTGGAGGTAATTGCTGCCATTGGCTTAACTGTTGCGGATCTAAAGGCTGAATCAAGTTTTGCCGAATTGCTTCTGCTAGCCAGTAATCTCCTAAAGTCACTAAATCGGCAATCGGAGTGATTTTTTTTCCCCCAACTAAAGGTATGGGTAGGTTTGACCACCAATCATTATTTTCCGGTTTTTTCTGCCAAGCTTGCAACTGACCGAACAAAGAAGATAGCTGAGTTTCTGGCGCAAAATCTAAGTTAACCGTTCCAGCGAGTTTTTTTTGAAATTCCCTTAGCAGTTGGGCTGGGATGGAACCTTCTAGCAGTCGGACTTTTAAACTCGTTTGCCTAGCATTGCACCCAGAAACCAAGCTGGAAACAATTAGGCTACTGCTACCAATTAAAAAAGACCTTCTTTTCATTTAGTTTCCGATGATTCAGCCATCTAAAATTTAAATTATTAATTGCGATCGCGTCAGTCATCTGCCCTTCCCGCGATCGGAAAGACGGGCTATTCTTCCGCTTTCTTCATTCAATTTATCAGAAAAATGGTTTTTAGTAGAATATGAAAAAACTCACCACCTAAAAATACTAAGCTTGTCCTACATCTCAATAGCCTATTTCTTTCTAACGTTAAAGAAAAAACGTCAATCTCTCCTACTCCTACTCCTCATATGTCAATCTTACCCTACTACCCATTAGCCTAAATAACCAAATTAAATACACCTGTGGCTTATCTATTTGTTCGGCAGCAGAAAAAAATTAACGTATTAGGAAAATATCCGGTTAGGCTTTATTCCACCATATATTATCTTTATTGACGGGAAAGCGAATTATTCAAAAATAGGTATAAATCTAGGTTAATTAGCTAAGTCTGCTGACTGATTCTTTAATTTTGGCAAGCAATGACATTGGAAAATTCTATTGTACAAAGCAGGAAAAATCACTACTTTAATCGTGTCCAGAAGTTGTGAGCGGCTTAAATCTTCATTTTTTCCTATTCAGTCTGCTGAGGGAGCTTAAAGTTTTTTAGCAATTGATGTAAGTGTTGATTCATAATCATGTGTGCAAAAGTTAAATGATTCTATTATTAAGGAAAGTTAGACTAGTTATTGCATAGGATGAAATAATAACTCAACTAAACTGGGGCTTGGAATGGATTCTATCCGACAACAAATAATCTGCGTAAATAATAAAGTCGATGCACTCTACCAAATGGTAGAGCAGCTAAATCAGCAAATTAGCGATCTTTTGTCTGAAAACCAGAAAACGTCGGGATCTACCAGTAGAGATTCTGCCAACTGGATGGTATCCGATAGTCGCTATTCCTATAAAAGCGATCGGAAAATCGATTCGGAGCTAACTCACAAAGATGTATTAGCAGATACCGTTTATATAGACACGGGTTCTCAAAACCGAGAAAAAGATTTGGCTCCAGAAATTCAAATCCAGCGATTAACTGCACAACTGACAGCCGCTTACAATCGGATCGCCGCTTTAGAAGAACAACTACTAGCACAACGAGTTCATTAATCAAGATCGTGCAGTCTAATTTCAGGTTACTGGGAGTAGTGTTGCTCTACCAAAGCCTCGATTTTTTGGAGAAGTTTGGTTTGCTTCCAGCCAGCGTAAAGATGTGCCGCGATCGCGCAACCACCCGCTCCCATGCCTTCTTTGACGTATCCTCGCTCATAGGCTTGCAGCTTTTCGTAACGAGAAGTAGCAAAACTCAGCTTTGTCGCCACTAAGGGTACTGAGCCAACCATTTGCGCTAGTCCAACCGTGTCACCCGTGGAATCTTCTACTACCCAACGAGTCGTTCCGATCGCAATTTGTTCTGGTTTCCACGCTAAGGAAAATTCTTTACTTAAAGCCTGAATCAAAGCATATACAGCCAGCATTTGAGTACCGCCAGCCAACATAACGCCACTGGTGCGGCTAGCAGCGATTGCCATTCCAGCTACCGCTATTTGCATGGGGTCTCCTACGGCAGCTACTATTTGCATGGGATGAATATCGGGATAAACGATGAAAGAGGAAGGATGAATCGGTTGGAGATTCATCTTTCCCGGTTTATCCTTAATTTTTTCTAATAAACGTTGCAAACCAATTTCTACTACCGATCGTTTTTGTTGGTGATTGCAACTGGGATGACTGCTATTGACTTTTCCGGTTGCCGCAATCCCCAAACTAGTTAATACGGCAAGTGCTGTAGTAGTTCCCCCTACCACGCATTCCCCAACCATAATTATGCTGCCAGGGTGATGAGCGGCGAGTTTTTCTCCCCACAGCAACCCCTGCTGGAACAAATGCTCTACCGTTGTCAACTCTAAAGCATTTCCCGTAGTCAGACATCTGGCAGGTTGACCGCCCAAATCAATGACCGGGATGTTGGGAGAGCGGGGTAAACCAGCATTAAATATATAAAGTGGTAGTGAAAGTGCTTCTACGACTGCACGAGAAATCAGTACTGGCGATGCACCCGCGTGCAACGGTGGTAAGGGATATCGGGGATGAGGATCTGGGCCATTATATAAAAATTCTGCATCGGCAAGGGCGGTGAATTCGCGATCGGCTGGCGTAGCACCAGCCGCCGAAATACCTGGAATCAAGCCTGTTTCCGTAAATCCCAACACGCAAGCAAACACTGGTTGGCAACCCCGATATTGCTCTACCCACTGTTTACCCCGTGGCACTTGGGTATAAATTTCAATCATAGGAGTCAGGAGTCAGAATTCAGAATTCAGAATTGAGGAGATCGAGCCTTTGTAGGGGCGTTCGCGTAGCGTGCCGTAGGCATCAGCATTCGGAAAGAAAATATAGGGTTTGAGTCATAAATTGTCGCCCGAATGCGAGAGCCCCTACTCCCAACTCTCCCAAGGTTGGTGTTGGATAATTTGTTTCTTGGATGTCTGTTGGTATCAATCTTCATAATCGAGCAAAACTTGTACCCACTGAGGAGGATCGGGAATGGGGTTACCCAAACGCTCTAACAACAGCCATGAGACCACATGAACGACAAACAGGTAAACTACGTTACTAAACAAAACCATGACGATCGCGATCGCCTGAACCACGATTAAACTAGGCTCGATTAATAATCCCAACCTTAAAAATACCCAATCCAACATCTGGGTAACTTGAGTGATCGCGTAAACCCAAACATCTTCCCCTAGCAAAATTGACAAAAGCCAAAATCGAAAGAAAAATCCGATCGTTCCCAATAAAGCACCCAAACTAATGGACGCGCCCCAATTGGTACGGCGTCGCCAACAAGCGCCCAACAGTACGCCTAGTAAACCATAGGGGATAAAAAACTGGATGCTGCGAGGTGGTCCCATCAAGACTGATAGCAGCAACCCAGACACGAAAGCTGCCATCCACGCGGCGCGAGAACCCCATCGCAAATATACTAAAGCGATCGGTACGGGAAAAAATATCCGCAGTAACGGACCGACGGGAAAGTAATAGTTGACCAACCAAATTAAACTAGCAGTACTGGCTAAAAAGGCAGTTTCCACCAGTACTAAAGGTGCTGGCGATTTGGGAATTTGAGGACTAGAAGCACCAGAATCGACCGATTTATCTACGTCTGACTCCGAGCTTTCTTCAAAAGACTGACTCATGAAAATGCCAATAAAGCAGCAGATCTAATTTACCTTTTATATCTGCGTGCGATCGCTCTTTGCAAAAGGATGAAGTCTGAAGGATGAAGTCTGAAGGATGAAGTCTGAAGGATGAAGTCTAAAAATTAACTTATTTTGTTTTTCTCCCCTGCTCCCCTGCTTCCCATCTCCCCATCTCCCCATCCTCCCATCCTCCCATCCCCTCAACCGCTTACTACCTCACTTTTTCCTTGAATCACCAAAACCGAACAATGAGAGTGATGCAGTACGTAATTACTGACACTACCCATTAAAGCTTCTGTCAATCCGCTACGACCCCGCCGACCTACTACCAGTAAATCGGCACCCCATTTTTCTGCTGCTTGACAGACAGAGGGCGCAGCTTCACCAATCTGACAATCAAAGTCTGCCTTTATTCCCTGTTCGGTGGCTATTTCGCAATATTTATTTAAAACAGCGTGGGCTTGCTCCAGACGTTCTTTAGCCAGCTGAGGTTTAGATTGATAACTATAAGCCATATATTCTGGATAAAAACCCAATTCTACAGGGATTACCTGCATTGACTCACCCAGAACATCACTATTCAAACAATGGAAAAGCCTCAGCATAGCACGATTGCTTTTGGCCAGATCCAGACCGTGCTCAAAAATCAACCTGCTGGCGGGCGAGTTGTCAAGAGCAACCAGGATTTTCTGAAAACCCATATAGAACCCTTCACTATCAAAACTCTTCCCACCTACAAACTAACTTAATCGAGGTCTTAAGGTGTGTTTTTGTAGCATTCCGTTAAATTATCAACTTTTCTAGGGCATTGATATCGGGAATCCGAAGGCTGTCTTGGTCTCGTTTGATTAGTCCTTTCTTTTCCAGTTTTGTCAGTACTCTAGTTACTGTTTCCCTGGCTAGTCCGCTCAGACTGCTCAGTTCCCGGTGAGGTAAATTGGGAATTTCAGTTCCTTCTGAGGTGCGTTTTCCTTGCCCGTCTGCCAAGAATAATATAGTATCTGCCACCCGCGACATACTATCCGATTCCCGCAAGCGAAGTCGGCGGTTAACTTGACGCAGGCGACGCCCCATTAATTGGGCTAGACGAACGCCTGCCATTGGTTCGGTGTAAATTAAATTGACAAAATCCTGGGCTGGCAGGTTGCCGATAACTGTGGGAGCGAGAGTAATTACGTCTGTGGAGCGGGGAACTTCATCGAGTGCCGCCATTTCTCCAAAAATTTCCCCTTTTCCTAAGATATTCAAGGTGACTTCTTTGCCATCCAAATTGTAGGTGCGGATTTTCACCCAACCTTCCAAGATAAAGTACACCGAACTACCCCAGTCGTTTTCCAGCAGGATCACCTGATTTGATGGGTGAGTACGGGTAACTAGATGGGCGGTGGCTTTTTCCACAGTGGAGTCTGGTAAACCCGAAAAAAAAGGAGTAGACCGGATCAGTGAATTGAGATTGGTATTCTGTTCGCGAGGAGTTTTTAAGTCTTCCATGAGGCCATTCTGTTATTAACACTATTGATTTAGATTTATTAAGATCAACAGTGGCCCACTGGAGCGAAATTTGCCGATCGAGTTACAACAAATTTTAGATGCCAGTAGGAAGGAACAATCATAATTTATATATCACAAGAGATTAGTTGATCTAGCTGTTCCCTGAGCGACTAACAATTACACTTGAGATTAGCAATTCCGAATCGCTTTGGCGATCGGTCGGCCAGCGCATTGCCAGATGCTCTTATGTGGCTGCAACGCTTACACTGTAGACTTTTCTCAATAATATAGTTAGGGATTTATGGTTAAACACCGCATTTGAGATGTTAAATCTTGTTGCCACCTAAAATTTTAAGAATCCCGATTTGCGGGTATGGTATAACCTCCTTCAAAAACTAGTACCTGTTAATTGCGATCGCAGGCTCTACGATTGCTGTTCTTAGCATACACTTTGTGCAGCAAGAGGTGATTATCAGCTTCATGATTTCCTCATAAACAAGGAGACAGAGCGTGGGAAACCGCTCTTAACCTAGCCGTATCCCCCTTCTATTCCTTTGAGGTAAAGAAGAATCTGGAAAGATTTTCGCATGGAAGGATGGCAAAGTAGGTGTTTTCCGTGGTGAATCTCGGCCAGTGACGATGATTCTGGTTGCGCTCTGGTTTGCCCCCTAGTAGCGATCGCGCTGACACGATCGCCAATGGAGACAAAGAAAAAGATTGAGTATCTTTTAATACTATAACACCAACAGAGGTAGATTTCCTTCGACTAATTTGCTTTCCATCCTTGACAAGCTATACCGAATTCAGAAAAAGTAGGCATTTCCATCGTTTTTTAGGTCAGCAATCGAGGAGCGCGATCGATTTATTGCGTATCCCCATCTCAACGAAATTAGCCTTTGCTCTTCAAGTAATAAGTATTAAAATATACTCAGCGTCAAACGGGTTTGGCAAAAATAACTTCCTAAATGGGAGAATTCTACCCTAGCGTAAGTGTCCCAGCTTAGAATGATAGCCATCCGATTCATTTTCCGATTTAGTTTTAGGCAGGGGTTTCATCGTGACGTTTCAGACGGATCGAATTCAGGCATTGATTGCGGAGATTGACGAAGCACTTAACAGCACGAGGAAATCCCGCCTCGGTTGGTTAAAATTGGGCGAAGTCGGTCAACAACGTCAACTTCTAGAAAAATTACGTAGTAACCTCCAGAATCTACAGGAACAGTTAGCGACGACGGCCCAAAGGTCGCTACTGATCGATCGCATAGCCTCTCTACCAATTGAGCCTGTTGACTTGGTTGAACCACTAGCCTCCGAGCAGAACCAACAAAACACGCCACCAGAAATTTTGCAAGCAGTGGTGCAAGAAATGAGCTACTTGCGACATTTCTACGAACAGGCCACATTTTTAAACTTAAGACAGCAATATCAGGCAGATTTAGAAGTTTTACAGCAAAAAAGACAAGCATTGTTAGATGAAATTCAGCAGTTACAACAACAGCGAAAGCTGTATGCGGCTTCGTTCGAAGCAGAAAAACAACTACCGAACAGGGAATCAGAACGGTCTTCTCTAGAAACTAGCTCTCAAATTCCCGAACCAAAAAATATTGTTTCCGATGAAGAACACCCATCAGTCACCTCTAGTCAGGTAACATCGCCAGATTCCCTCACGGCAGTTACGAACTTAGAGATTCCCTTACTTTACGCTGGTGCTGAATTGCCGCCCCAGATCGCCTTTTTAAACGAGCAAGACTCAGAAAAAATATTAGAAAATCAGGAAAGCGAGGGTCAAGAAAATCTAGGGGTAGATGATGAGACAGCAGCATCGAATCTCACCTTTGAAGATGAAAGTGAAATGTCTCCATCGAAGTCTCCGATCGAAGATACCTCTAACTTTTCAGTTAATGAGATTGAAGATGTAGTAATTCCTGATACGATCGCATCTCTGACGGATTTACTAGAGATTATATCTGCCTCTGACGAGCTAGCAAATGAATCCTTGCCAGCAGATACCCAATTGGAACGTGCTGAGGGTGCAACGGTAACGGAAGAACTAGTACCAACTACTGATGCTTCTGTTGGTGAAGTAACGGAAAGTTTTATCCCTGCATCAGTAGATGAAGACTTACTACCAGCTGCCGAGCGACAGAATAATTCCAATGTAGACCTCTGGCTGGGGAAAAATATGCTAGATCGATTGAGTGAAGACCTTTCTAGTTTAGAAGGAATTAATTTAACAGAAGTGTCTGAAACCAACGACATTTTGCTACAAAACAACGATTTGGCCGTCCAATCTAGTGAAAGCGACCGAGAATCCGCTCTAAATCAAGAAGATTTAGTAGTGAATCGCGATTTAGAAGAAACTGCGATGACTGGTGGCACGGAAATTCCGTGTACGATTCCAGAAGATATTCTGGCGGAATTTGACGATTTATTTGGCGAATCTGCGGAAAAAATGACCCCAACTTCGATTTGGGAAGAAGACCAAGCATTAGAAAAAAAAAACTAGCTACTACACAAGAACCATCGTTAGTAGAATCCAATGAAGTGGATAATGCTTTTCCCGTTACCCGCAAAAGCTTAAATTTTGTCAGTACTCCCCTTCCTCCACTTTCTCCCTTACCGCCTCTTGTCTGGTATTTAGGAATTGATTTCGGAACGACGGGAATTTCTGCCGCTTTGTTCGATCGCTCCACAGAACAGGTTTTTCCGATCGCTTGGTCATCGACCGCACAAACTGATTCAACTGCGACTTTTCGTTTACCTGCTGTGGTCGATCGGGAAACTTGTCTGCGGAATTTAAAACCATACTTAAAAGTTGCGCTTCCTTACTACGACGAAGAAACTAACCAATGGCAACCTGTTTTCAAATTGTCTTCTCAACAACAGGTTACTCTCTCGGAAATGCTGCAAGCAATCCAAACATTTCTATCTACTTTCAAGCCAATTCAACCAGCAGAATTAGACATTAAAACTGAAATAGAAAATTCTGTTGCTGATTCGGATGAGGCACAAATTAACTTAAATATTTCCTCGGAAATTAACGCTGGGAAATTAGAAAGTTTATTTAGTTTAAAAGGTGGATATACAATCGAAGCAGTTGGTATGACGCCAGAAAAATTAAATGGAGCGTTATCCGATCTGGCGGGAGTAATTATCAGTTGTCCGAGCCATTGGCCAGAAGCATATCGTTTTAATTTGCGGGAGAGCGTTTTAACATCCGAGTTGGTCAAAAATGCCGAGCAAATTTGTTTTGTAGAAGAATCGATCGCCACTTTTTTAGCAGAAGTACATTCCCACTACTTGGAAGAAAAGGAAAAGCTACCGATCGGTAATACGGAAGTGTTAACCAAACGAACATTTCCCTGGCAAGGTGTTACTACGATCTTCCATGCGGGAACTACGATCGGTGAACTTGCATTAGTAGATGTACCGGAAAACATCGAAAATTTAAATTATTCTGACTTTACGATCCGTAGTTTCCCTTATGCAGGTGCTTATCTCAACCAAGATATTATTTGCCAGTTGTTACTTAATAAAGAATTTCTTTCTTTCCTGCAATCTCGCGAACAATTACCCAGTTTTAATTTAGAGTTTCCTTTACCGGGAGAACCCGATCTGCCCGTGCGCTACTCTTTACAACAATGGTTAGATAGTTCTCCTTTAGGTGAAAATCTTTTAGCATCTGCCGAGTATGTCAAATTAAATTTACCCCATCAAGATAGCCTAACTGTAAATATAGGTGAATTTCGTTGGGTATTGCGGCGAGAGGATTTAGAAAACCGAGTTATTACACCATTCGTACAACGTTTAAATCGGGAATTTAACACCTTGTTAGCACGATTGGGAATTCCAGTAGAAGGAATCGCCCAAGCTATTTGTACTGGTGGAACTGCTTTGTTACCAAGTTTGTCTAACTGGCTGCGACAAAAACTTCCTAACGCTAAAATTATTTACCAATCAGATGCTCAAGTCGGTAAGGTGGCGATGGGATTGGCGGTTTTACCAATGTATCCCGAATTGTTCGATCGAACTAGACAGCAATATAGCGATTATTTTTTGCTGATGGAAGTTCTGAGGGTATGTGGAAACGAACCGCTTTCCGTGGAAAAAATCAGGAATTTATTAGAACGTAAAGGTATTAACACCCGTGCGTGTTTTGCAAATCTTTTAGCCGTGTTGGAAAGCTACCTTCCCGATGGCATTGTTCCTTCTGAATTAGATGCAGGATTACTGAGTGAGGAGTCTTGGCAAAATTTAAATTATCAGGCACTTACGGCAATCAAACCTTTCGATCGAGAAGATGGTCAAACTTATTGTCTAAATGCCATTTCTGCCGATCGCTTGTATCGGTATTTGTGTCAAGTTTTAGTTCGTACTCAGCAAAAGTTAGAGGAACCTTACGCTTTGCACTGGTTAGGGTCAGCAGCTAATTCCAATGCTAGTTATTTTTTACACCAAGAGAGGTAGAATCTAACTTTTAGATTGGTAAAAATACCAAAACTTTAAAATCCCAGTTGCTACTTCAAAGATTCGATGAAGTCAGTGGTTTCACTCCTCTCTCTCTTATGGGAGCAAGGTTATATTGCCTTTAAAGCAATACCTGTCTTGTAAGCTGACAACGAGTTGTGATGATTACATCTGACCTTACTAGTCCCCTTTCTCTTAATTCATCTTTAAATCGCTCATACGATGTTGGCTTCGCCAAAGAATCAGTACATACTTCTGTCAAAAGTAAAGCCAAGCGTTTGACTGATATAGCGGGAGCGATCGTCGGATTGGGAATTACAGCCGTTGTCACTATTCCTGTGGCGCTAGCGACTTTACTAGATAATCCCGGCCCAATTTTCTACAGTCAGGTTCGTTGTGGTTTAAACGGTCGCAAGTTCCGCATTTGGAAATTCCGTTCGATGGTGGTGGGAGCGGATGGATTGAAACATTTGGTTGCCAATCAAGCAAATGGTCATATCTTTAAAAATGACAATGACCCTCGCATCACTAAAGTGGGTCGGTTTCTCCGCCGTACTAGTTTAGATGAATTACCGCAGTTCTGGAATGTATTGATGGGAGATATGAGTTTGGTGGGAACTCGTCCGCCTACTTTGGATGAAGTGGCCCAATATGAGGGTCATCACTGGCAGAGGTTGAAAGTCAAGCCGGGAATGACTGGTGAATGGCAGGTGAACGGTCGATCGACTGTGAAAGACTTTGAAGATATCGTGAAGATGGATCTGGATTACCAATATAAGTGGTCGATTGCCTACGATTTTTACTTGATTTGGAAAACGATCGCAGTTGTTCTAGACAAAAATGGGGCGTACTAATACCGGAGGCAGGAGGAAAGAGGGTGAAAGATCGAGTTTAGTTTTCTTTACGTACTTTTGTTTAGAAAGCGCCTTTGTACTTAGAATATGGAAAGCGCAGCGAAGAAATATATAGATAATTTTAGTAAAAGACATATAATCAACGATTTTAATCAAAAATAGAACTAAATGGCTATTTTTGCTCTTAAAGTCTAAATTGAGAAAAAAGTATAATAGCGATCGCTTGTTAAATGCAAAATTTAATATAACGATAGGCTCTTCAAAACACGAGGAGCATAATTCAGCGTAAAATCTAAAACATCAGATCGCACTTGACGGCTGAGAAAAGTGGTTGATTTCTTGGGTAATACCGACTTGATTTAAGTAACTAACTCAAGTTGCTAGTTATAACAATTAACGTAGAGAGGGGCTAGGGGCTAGGGAAAGAAGGGACGAGAATTAAATAGTCGGAAAAAGTTTTCAGTTTTGAATCATCTTTTCACTTCACTACCAGCCTAAATCCTATAACTAGCAACTTACGTTAACGATGATTACCTCGACTTGTGTTCCCAGCAGTTGAGAAATTCCAGTATTTTTAGAAAAAGTATAAAATCGTGGCTAATCAGCGAGGCGACAATCCAGATAACTTAATATCCAGAAAAGAGTTTTCTTTCGAGTCATCCTTGAATGACAAAGACCGCAATTGGCAAGGATTTATCGGTACGAAATCGGCAATGCCGAATCTGAAAACAAACGATCTTAAAGGTGCAAACTTAAAAGGTGCCTATTTAAGAAAAGCTGACTTGAGACAAGTAGACATGACCGAAGTGTGTCTGAGTTATGCCGATTTAATCGAATCGGACATCAGCGAAGCTTGTCTGGATTATGCGAATCTAATTGAAACTTGCTTTAATTTGGCTAATCTTAGAAAGACAAAACTGAGAGGAGCTAATCTAAGCAAAGCTAATTTAGTCGGATCGGAAATCACTGATGCTGATTTAAGGGGAGCCAACTTAACTAAGGCTAATTTGGTAGGAGCTAACCTAGAAAATAGCAATCTAAGTGGAGCTAATTTAAGCGGTGCTGACTTAACTGGTACGGATTTGAGAGGAGCTATCCTAAAAAATGCCATCTACAGTCCGATCACTCGGTTTAGCGAAGGTTTCGACCCTGTAAAAGCGGGTGCTTACTTAGTTGGCCCAAAAGTGGCGGTTCCGGATGCTAATCTCACGGGTGTAGATCTGAGCGGATCGGATTTGCGATCGAGCGACCTCAGGAGAGTTAACTTAAGAAAGGCTAATTTGAATGGCGCTAGCTTACATGGAGCTAATCTGAGTGGTGCTAATTTGAGTGGTACCGATTTGCGGGGTGCTGATTTGCGGGATGCGATCTTTAGAAAAGCAGTTTATTGTCTGCAAACAAAGTTTTCGGAAGGTTTCGATCCAATTAAGGCGGGAGCTTATTTAATCGCTCCAGGTGTATCTCTTTGTGAAGTAAGCTTAATCGGTGCGGATTTGAGCGGGGCAGATTTGAGTGGGGCAGATCTCTCTCAAGCCAATTTAACTGGGTGTGAGATGAAGGAAATAGATTTCAGTAACGCTAACTTGCGGAAGGCTAACCTGGAAAGAGGAAAGTTAGAAAAAGCTGATTTGCGATCGGCAAATTTCACGAAAGCTAATTTAGATCGAGCTAACTTGATGGAAGCTGACTTGAGAAATGCGGATTTAACTAAAGCTAATTTAAGCAGTGCGGATTTGCGGCGAGCAGATCTGCGGGGCGCGGATTTGACGGGAGCTTGTTTGTATCAAGCGAATCTCATGGATGCTGACTTGAGAGGGGTAGATTTAACCAGAGCAGATTTGCGCGGAACAAATTTGAGCGGAGCAGACCTCACACAAGCAGACTGGACTAGTACGATCTTAGATGGTGGTAATTTGGTCAAAGTTGACTTAGTGAGGACAAACTAAGATTAATTATTGAGAAGCCGCGATCGCACCGAGTCCCACCGATTGCAAAAGCCTTTCCCACAAAGACATTAGCTGGCGCGAGTCTGGGTGAGTTTGCCTTGCTTGCACCATAGTCTGCATTAAGTCATACCAATATCCATTAGCACCGTACCATGCTAGTTGCTCGATCACGGGTTTAGCGGCTAGTTCTCTATCCAACTCAGGGGATTTTCCCACTCGCTGCACCCAACCTCGAAACACGGGATCGTCTGGTTGTACCGTTTCTTGACAAACAATTACTAAAGACCATTGATAATTTTTACCAACTGTTAGGGGTGATTTGTCATCGGGTAATTGAAAGCTGACAATTTGAGCATTATTATCGATCGGCAAAAAAGCTCTTTCGTAATACTTGCCTGCTTCATCTCGAAAAGCCAACAAAACTTGCCGCGCCGAAGTTTTAGGCAAGTAAATAAATATAGATGGACGTTCCTGAAAAGTTAATCCATAATTCCGTTTCGGCATTAAAGGTCGAATCGGTTGTTCGTTTGCCGAACACCTCAGTCCATCACGAGAACCCGCGCCTGATGTATCTTTTGGCTGTCCGTCTCCTGGTGGAGTAAAACTCTCCTCAAAAGTAATTTGTTCTGATGAAAAGGTTGTGTCTCCTAATGGCAATTGAGCTAGTGCAGGTAATCCCGAGCTTAATAAGAGATCGATCGCTAAACCAACAGTTAAAGCTTTGAAGCGATAGTTGACTGAACTCATTGTTTTGCCGAAGAGAGCATATCAAAAATGGATTTCTCATCCTAGCCTGTCGGCAATAGCTTTGTCAGCATAGGAAACTGGGAAATCGGGTTTTGCTGGTGCTTAATCCAAACTGCAAATACCACCTACCAAGCAATATCACTTCAGGTCGATCGTTTTAGCTCAAGTTTCGTCTTCAGCTAGAGTAATTAAAGCATCATCTAAAGTGAGATTTAGCTGCTTATCCAACTTCGGTACTAAATAGATACCAAAATTCTTATCTTTATTTTTCGCTTCGGAGGCAATTTTTACTCCTATACACACTTCATCGCGGTACTGTGCAGCCAGTATGCAGTCAGCAAATGTCAAATTCTCTATTTCTTCTTTAGAGAAGTAAAGGGATATTGGCTTGATATATACTTCGCTGCCATCTGCTGAGAACAGGTTGCGATAGATAGACATTACATCAGGCTCTTGAGATGCCTGAGCTAAAATTTTAGACACGAATTGATTGGTCAGGAGGAAATCTTTTACGCCTGCTTTAATTACCAAGTCAGTTTCTTGCGAATCAATAATTTCTGCAATTAATTCGGTACTGACTGGCATACCAGTTTCAGCAGTGTAGTCTCTAAAAACTTGCCTTAACTCTAACAATATAGTCAGAGTCTTAGCGTCTATTTCTTCAGCGTTGTCCCCGGTTCCCGACAAAATTGAGATGCTGTCGTATTGAAATGGTTTGAGTTTTTTTAGCTGCTCAACTGAGTCGAGATCGATCGCTACAGCTTCCATTTTGATATGGGGGTAAGCTCTAGAAAGCTTGTTAAATTCAGTTTGGATATTCTCAGTCAAATCCTCTACAACTAAGTTGACTTCGGATTCTTCTACGAGATATTTAGCATATTCTTTGAGGCTAATTGGAGTTTTGCTATTCCATCCTACGATCAGATGTTTTTCAGGTTTTCGTTCTAAAATTTTTCGCTCCCGTGCATATTCGGTAACCTTCGGCTTGACGATGGGGTAGGTACTAAACCGAATGGTAGAATCATCTTCTGCTAAAACAACGACTTGATCGTCTTTAGCTAATTTGTAATCTTTACTTGGTTTAATGGTTATACTGCCATCACCATGTCTTACTCCTAAAGGAATGGCATTCAATAAATGGAAGGGCAATTGACCGAATGTGAGAAGCTGCCAACCTGATTTAGGACGATAGAAATAAAATTCATTTCCTTCAAAGCCGACTAGATTGAGATATACTGCTGCTAGTCCTGCATTCCGCGATGTTTGGACTAAAATACGCGCCAAGATGTCTGCTTCGTTAAGGCTAGTCACTGCTCCCGGAACAATGTTTTCGGCAAGGCGGCGGTATTGTTGTGAATGGAGTTCTACTACAATCGCGGGTAAGTTTTCTTCTTCTTCATTAGCTGCCAGGACTGCTAAGATAGCTTTAATTACCCGGGCATCGGATAAGGTTTTTGATTCTTCGGAATCGGAAGGTTTGGCATCATTTAAAACGATCACTGATTTGGCATCTTCGATCCTCACGTTATACAGATCGTTTAAGTTGTTCACCGAACCATTGCGAGTAATCAATCTGGTAGTTTTCATATCTCCGAGATTATTCCGGAGAAAATCATCCATTTCTTCTTTATCTTCAGAAGATAAAATCACTACTGCCGCATCTTCTTCGGATTCGTTAGCGATCGCTAATTCTTGAATAATATCAATAATTCTTTCATTAAATCCTAAGATTAAAGTATGGTTTTCTTCTACTACTAGGCTTTTACCTTTACGCAATGCCAGTAGTTTTGCTTCAAATTCTTGAGTGATGAATGCGACTAAACTGGAAAACAAAACTAAGCCGACAAAAATCGTGAATACCCCCACAAATTTGGCGGCAAAATTAGCTTCATCTCCGGTATCTCTTAGCCCGATTAGCTGAACGAATACTTCCCATGAAAGGTCTGTAGAAGCATCTGCGCTTTGGTTAGGAAAAAATATTTCGGAACCGTAACGAATTACTGTCATTAGCAAAAAAGCGGCAAAAAATGCTGACAGTAGTGCTAAAAATACTGAAAAGCCTCCTCTCGACATAAAGTTGTCGAATTCATACTGTAAGCGCTTTTGCCAAGATATTTCCGTGCTAGAATATTTGTTGACTTTTTTTTGCAAATTTTCTAAATAATCCTTAATTGTTTTTAGTATATTAAATAAAGTTTTTGTTAGTAATTGATTTTCTGGCAAGTTGTTAATTGGCTCAGAAAAATTAGTTACTTCTTGTTTAAGCTCGTTATTGCTCATAATACATAGGTTACACGACAGGGTAATTTGCGCCGATCGCTACCGATCGAACTACCGGAAATTGGATAGGCCGAATTTTTCATCTTATTTTATTATGCGATCTTTTGGCAAGTAGCAGGTAAAGCCGATCGAGTTTTACCCTGACTGTTCTGTTTGGCGATCGCGAAATCTCAGCGCGGGAAGTTAATTGTTTGAACAATTTATAAAATATGATTGACAATCATCGCCAATTACCCACTAAAACAAAAGGCGACCAATAATAAGGATGTTTATAATCGTTAGATTTTAATAAATATAGTTGGGCTTGGCGTAGAGCTTCTGCTTTATTTACTCTATTTTGGGTCAGCAGTCGGTAAAATTCCGCGATCAGTTGAGCGGTCGATCGATCTTGTACTGACCAAAGAGTTGCTAAAGTACTCCTAGCACCAGAACGTACCGCAACTCCTGCTAGTCCTAAAGCTGCACGGTTATCTCCTTTTGCGGTTTGACAAGCACTTAAAACTAATAGTTCGATCGGTTCTTGTCCTTCCCTTCCTCTGAGTACGCGGTCTAAATCTTTGACGTTAATGCGGGAGTCCCAAGTTAATAGAAAAGTATCTTCTGCTTTTGAACTAAACTGACCGTGGGTGGCTAGATGAACGACAGAAAAAGGTACTCTTTCTAGTTCGTTCTGGAAATTAGCGCGAGTAAAGTTTTGATCAACTAACACTTGAGTGCGAAAATTTTCGGCAATTTCAGCTATTTCTTCTTTTACTCCAGGTAAAGGTGCAAAACCTTGTCTTGCTTCTATTAAACCCCCAGCTAATGTTCTTAATTGTTTGGGAGAAAGCTGACGGGATTCTAAAAGTTGTAAGCCTGGGGTCAGGGCAATACTATAACGTTCTATTAAATATTGTTTGCCATCATGGAGTACTGACATTGGTAAACTGCGTAATACTCCATCAAGGACAAATACTAAGGTTTTGATATTACGATTTGCTAGGGTTGTTTCTGCCGGACGCACTAACCAATCATATATTTTTTGGGCAGAAGGTAAAACTTCTGCTGGTAAAAAAACCGGGTTTAAAGTTTGGCGCAGTTCCTCAAATACTTTAGTTAATTCGGCTTCAGAAAGGTTTGTTTGGTAATGTTGTAATGATTGTCCGGGAAGAGAGAGAATTACTTCTATGCTGTTGTCTAAAATAATCGGATAAATGACTGCTGCTTGGGAATCAATTTCTTCGATCGGTTTTGATTGATAGTTAAGGCAAGCTTCCCGAAAGAAATTCTCTAATTCTGCTAATTGCAGTCCTTCGATAACTTCTCTAGAACGTTGCAATTGTTGTTGTTTGGTGATTTCAGGTAGATTATCTACATTTTGCAAAAGTAGTTGGACAAATTGGCGATAAACTGGTTCTACTTGTTCGCGGAAGGAAAACTGCACGTCGGGGTTGACGGCAACTAAATCTTGACGGATATATTGTAAGGCATTGACGGCCCGATCGTATGCTGCGATCGCATCTGGTATTCGATCTCGTGCTTTCAAAATTCTACCTTCTTGCCAATACCAACTAGCGGAGATATCCGTCGCGTTAATTTTCTGTGCTAGCAATATTGCTTGTTGGGTTAAAGAAAGGGCATCTGACCATTGTTGTGCTTGTTCGTACAAATTCCCTAATTGTCCCAAAGCATAAGACTCTGCCCTGATATCTGACAATTCTCTGGCTTGTTGAACTGCTTTTGCTAATATTTGTGCCGATTCGAGATCGCCCATTTCCATCAAGCTTTTTGCTAAATTAATGTGAGCGTAAATACCTCCTCTACTGGCTGGTAAATTCGCTAAATTTGCTTGAATTTCGGGCAGTAATGCTCGTGCTTTATCGATTTCTTTCTCATCAACTAAAAGACTCAGTTGGTTGAGTTGTGCTTCTAGTTGGTTGAGGGGATTAGTTGAAATACTTGTTACTTGTTGGTAAAAATTTAATGCTGCTTGAATATCTCCTTTTGCCCTAGCAGTATTGCCTAATCTAAATAAAGTTTCTCCTATATCTTCGATAGCATTAAGTCGTTTGGCAATGGCTAAACTTTCCGATAAGACAGATTGAGATTCTTCTAAATCACCTACTACTTGTAAGGTAACTCCTAAACTACGCAATCCTCTAACTTTCAATAAGGAATCAGGTAATAATGTAAGCTCTTGATTGATTTCTGCTAATTTTTTGCGTGCTTGTTGATAAACTCCTAAAGTTTGCCAAGCTTGAGCTTGATTAATTTGACTGATAATAATTCCCGTAGTATCTTTCAGGGAACGATAGCCGTTTTCTGCTTGTTTCCAGCTTTCTAAAGCGGCTTCTGGATTTCCGGTATTTAGATAGAAACTGCCTTGGGTATTCAGAATTTGAGCAGAAAGAAAAGTGTCATTGATTTGAGGGATAAGTTTGATGGCTCGATCGATCGCATTTCGGGCTTTTTCCCACTCTCCTAAATCTTGATAAACAATCCCCAGATAGTTATAGCTTAAAGCTCGATCTGGCAATTCTCTTTGTTGCTCGAGTTTTCTGGCTGCTTGTTCCCAAATTTCTGCTGCTTCTGCGAATCTTCCTGTATCGTAAAGTTGTTTGCCTTGTTCTAATGAATTGGTTGGAGATTGGGAAATAGGATGGGGAGGTGGGGAGATGGGGGGGTGGGGGGAAGAGTTTGTTATGAAAAATTTAGTATTATTTATATGAGAAATTGGTTTTAGATTATCAAAAGTAAACGTATTATGCGCGATCGCTGGTAAGCCTAATGTTACCAGAAAAAAAGTTAGGATTGACAGGGCTAAATAGCGATAACTGCTCACGATTATTTAAGATCTCCTCTTATTAATTTAGAATTTAAGATATGGAATGCAGAAATATTTTTGGCGGAATTTTTGCCTAGTTACTGCGTCATCTTTTTGATGGTAGAACAATCGATCGCACGATTTTCAATCATACCGTTCGATTGAGAAATATTATCTACTAATTCGACTTTTCCTTGGGGATTTAAAATCCATCCTTGTGCTTCGATAATTGGCTGTTTTGGATTTGCGATCGCAAAATTTTCCCTATCTCTAATTCTCCCGATATTCGATTCGGTTCTATTTCGCAAATCTTGCATTACCACTTGACCTCGTAATGCTTGCCGGGGGTCTTCCGGTAAACCGCCGCGTCCGGTTACCACAAAACGATTGCCACCTTCAGCGGGACATCCGGCGACGATTTGATTAGCAGGATCGGTTAAGTTAGATAGTAATTCGATTAATCCTTGAGAAGGGTCGATATCGGGAGTATTGATATCCACTGTGCCATCAATTCCCAATCGAGAACTAGCCGAAATATCATTAGTAATATCGCTGATTTCATCTGCCACTTGTAAGCCAAAAATACTTTGGACTGTTAAATTAATATTGCCACCTTTTCCTTCATAAGCTTGGGCGGTGATGTCGCTATTTTCAGTTGGGAAAGTAACGATAAAAGGAGAATTAATTGTGATATTGCCGCCGTCGCCACCTGCCCCAGCTTGTCCGGCGGTGGAAGAGATATTACTGTTATTTCGCAATATTAATAAATCTGCTATGTTGAGGGTGATGTTGCCACCATTGCCGGATTGAGTAGTAGCTTGAATGGTAGATCGATCGCGTGCTTGTAACCTACCGCCGCTCATTTCTATATTGCCACCAATGCCCCCATCGCCAGTGGCGGAAGAAGAAATTTGAGAGGCATTATCTAGGACGATCGCATTTTGAGCATTCACCGTCAACGTTCCCCCCTGACCATTAATGGTAGCTGCCGAGATACGGGAATTATTTTGTAAATTCAGGGAGTTATCAATTGCGAGATTAATGTTACCTTGCGATCCGGATTCGGTTTCGGCACCGATCGCGCCGCCGTCTAAAGTTATATCACTTGCCCGCACTTCCAGATCTCCTGCTTTGGCAGCACCCCTTGCTTCCACTGATACCCTAGCCCCATCGCCCACCATTAGCTGCTGTGTATCGATTTTTATAGCGCCTGCTTCTCCTAAACCACCAGACACAGCTTGCAAGCTAGTAGCCCGTTCACCGATGGCCGATTTTCCAGTTATTTCTACCTTCTGGGCGTTAATGGTTAATTCTCCCCCGTTCCCTTTGCCTTGGGTGCTAACTGTTACTGCTGCTCCATCCCGTACTGATAAATTAGAGGTAACAACCGTTACGTTTCCACCGTTTCCTGTCGCTGTCGGTTGAACTGAACTGGCTAAACCACTGGTAAATTTTTCATTCGGTGCTACACCAATTAGCTCGATTTCTCTGGCATTTATTGTCAAGGTTCCCCCATCGCCATTACCAAAGGTAGCCGCACCTATTTGTCCTCCATCTCGCGCTAAAAGGCGATCGGTTTCGATGGTAATGTTCCCTCCTTTACCAGTACCTCCCAGCACTAAAGCACCGATCGAACTAGGAAATTGACTATTAATTGTAGTACCGATTACTTCTACTTGCTGGGCTTTGATCGCCAAATTCCCCGCATCTCCATTGCCAAAGGTATCAACTCTAACTTGTCCTCCCTCTGCGATCGTTAGCCGTTGTGTTTCAATGCTTACATTGCCGCTTTTACCCGTTGCTTCTTGCACCAGTAACGCTGATAAACTACTTGGCCCTGCCAGTGCATAGCCAATTACTTCTATCTCTTGAGCAGATACTTGCAAATTTCCACCATTTCCACTTTTTTCGACATCAACCGAGATTTGGGCTCCATTTAGCACGCTCAATCGCTCGGTTTCGATGATTAAATTTCCCCCCGACTTATCTGTGGGTGCTTGAGTAACTGCTACGGCTAAAGCACTGGCTAAGTCAGGATTAACGGTTGATATGCCAATTACATTTACTTCCCGGGCTTTTACGGTCAAATTTCCCCCCTCTCCGATGCCTCGATTTTCTGCAGTTACTACCCCGCCATCCCGCACCGTTAAACGCTCTGTTTCGATATTGATATTCCCCGCTTTCCCAGTACCTCCAGGTTCGACAAAAGCTGCCAAACCACTTACCACAGAAGCATTAGCGCTAGTTCCCACGAGTTCGATATCGCGAGCTTTGACGTTTAAATCTCCCGCAATTCCATCACCGAACACCGCAGTGGCGATAAATGTGCCATCCCGCAATACCAAACGGGGACTTTCCACCCGCAAGTTACCACTGTTACCCGTTCCTCCTACATCCACTCGGCTGGATATGCCGCTAGTCGATCCGGCGCTATCTTCTCCAGTTAACTCAATGCCCGATGTGGTAATAATGGTTACATCACCTGCATTCGCCGCCCCTGAAGTACGGGTATCCAAAAGTGCGCCATTACTGAGAAATAGTGACTTGGCATTAACGTTGATATTTCCGCCAGCCATCCCCGGTACATCGCTAAAGCTAACGCTGGTGATGATGGGAGCAAAATCAGTACCTATTAATTGGATATCGGCATCAGTTTTGAGGGTAATATTGCCACCTAATAAGCCACCAGAAAAGATGGCAGAATTGGGAGTAAAAATAATGTTATCTTTGGCAATTAAACGCACATCTCCAGCGTTACCGCCAAAACTTTTGGTATTGCGATCGAAACCAGCAGAAACATTTATTGGCCCATCAATTGTAATACTTCCCCTGGAGTCGATATCAACGTTTCCCCCACCAGTCAATCCCGTATTTTGAATGGCGGCTTTGGCGGTGTTGTTAAGTTGAATGTTGCCGCTTAAATTGGGATTTGGTTGATATTGATTGGTTAAAAATACCCGTCCGGCAATGGGAATGTTATTGGCATCTGCAAAGACGATCGAACCGATGTTAATATCTGCACTGGTAGGATTTCCTGTTTCCGTAAATGGGGTAGCAAACGCCGTTGTACCAGCCCGAATATCAACGGTTGGTTCGGCATTTCCGTTAATTGCGATCGCGCTTCCATCTGATAAAATGATGTTGGCTTCGGTGGGTGAAGAAGTGGGATTGATGGAATTTGCGATCGTATCCGCACCTTCCACCCGAATCGTACCGGGAATCTCCACTTTCCCCCCTGCCAAAATATGCAGAGAAGCACCTTGATAGGAATCAAAAAATACATCCCCATTCGCCCTAATCACCGGATCTTTCGGACTGGATAAACTACCTAAACTACCATCCAATCTTTCAATCCGAAAATTATTCCCAGCCTGGTAACGCGCATCCCCTAAAATGGTGTTAGCACTCCGCAACACCATACTCCCACCGGAAAACAAACCACTATCGGGATGATTTAAAGCAAAAATATCAACTGTTTGATTTCCTTGCACTAACAAATTACCACCCGCTTTGGCAATAAATGGTTGAGTGAAAGTATCACGAATCGTGACATTATCGGTTGCCAATAAAACTATATTATTTCCGGCATAAAGTTGTCCTTCTAAATTTAGTTTACCGCCTATTAAATTTAAGTCTTGTCCAACCGCTAAAATTCCTTGATTATTGATTTCACCAGCAGGATGAATTTCTCCATATTGCAAACCAGGTGTTATGTTGATTTTTAATATCGGTGGTGCAAGGGGATTACTAGCACTAAATTGGTAATTGTTAAAAACCACGCTATCGGCTGTCGTTGCCGTAAATAAACCTTTAATATCTAGCCTCGCATTAGCACCAAAAATAATCCCATTCGGATTAATTAAAAACAAGCTAGCTCTGCCATTAACTCCTAACGTACCGAATATCCGAGAAAGATTACTTCCCGTGACGCGAGAGAAGATATTATCAATGCCGGAAGGATTAACAAAATAAACTTGTTGTCCGTTATTAACATTAAATTCCCGAAAACTATGGAAGAGACTGTTATCCCTAATTGCTCCCCCTTCAATTAATTCTCTTCCTCTAGAAGGAGTGACAAAAGAACCTTCTGCACCCAAACTATTGTCGGGAATAATCTGCGGATAAGCTGTACTGTCAAAAGTGGCGATAGTAGCACTAAAAAATACTAATGTGGCGAGTTTTAATTGTGCGGGCAAATTTTGAGCAAATAAAGCAAATTGAGGAATCACTGAACTTTTGGAAAACTTAAATTTAGCCATAACAGGATATCAGCAATATTTATATACTATTGGCAGAGGATCGCTAACAACATTCAGTTTATAGTCAGTGGATGAGCATGATTGTGATTACTATACCATTTGCGATCGACATCTGCTACAGCAGCATTTAATTTGTATCTTTAAGCTGATGAAGAAATAGGAGGATAGCGAAATAGAAAAATAAAGAAATGCAGCCATATAGAGAATAAGTTAATTTTCATCCTTCAAACTTCAGACTTAATAATTAATCCTGTTCATCCTTCAATCCTTAAATCCCGATCCAAAGATAGATAATACTTAAAAATTTCTTATATCGCGTTACAGATACATTTATCCTGACAGTTCACTTAAACTAACTTAATATAATAATCGAGAGGCTATCCCATGACTGATAACCAACAACCCCGACTGGAAGAACAGGTAATCTCTACCGCAGTAGAAATGGGGTTATCCAGTCAGTTAGATAAAGTTGAAGACATTCACGTAGATGTTCACACCAACTTGATAGATGTGGTGCAAGGACACGCCAATTCAGTTTCCATTACTGCTCAAGGTATGGTAGTAAAAAAAGATATCCGAATCAAAGAAATGGAAATGCTCACGAATAGCATTGATATTAATCCTTTGAGCGCTATTTTTGGCGAACTTAAACTAGAACAACCTACAGATGCGCTCGTTCGTGTTGTACTAACGGAAAAAGATATTAACTTAGCTCTTAACTCAAATTACGTTCGCAGTCAGATCAAACCGTTTGAGTTAAATGTAAATGAGCGAACTGTTACTTTTAAACTGCGAGAAATGGAAGTTCGGATAGCAGATAACGATCGAATTGAAATTAGTGGAAATACTAAGCTAGAAGATAGAAATGAATCTAACTTATTGGGTTTTAGAGCAAGTATTTACCCAGCTGGCGTTTCCCATCCTATATTGCTTGAATCTTTTCAATGTGCTCCCGGACAAACCATTCCGTTAGATATAACTTGTGCCTTGATAAATAAATTTCAAGAACTAGTAAGTTCACCTTATTTAGAATTTGATGGAACGGCGTTTAAAATAAATCAATTAGAAGTAAAAGATGGCGAACTATGCGTTTATTTACAACTGTATGTAAAAAACATACCTTCTTTGTAATTAGTATTGTTATACTTAATTAATTAGAGAGTTTAGAACGTTTACATATTTTGAGTGAAATCGCTCAAAATATGTAAATAACAGGATAAAAGATGAGAGTTATCTAAAGATAGAGAATGGGGTAATTTTATTCTGTCTCCCTGTAGATATATCCCCCTTATCTGATAGTTAAATTGATGGAGTAATATCATCAAAAATAAAAAAATGACACCAACTGAATCAGGACTAGGGGAACAAGCGCTCAGTAAAGCAGCCGAAATTGGATTAGCAAGTCAGTTAGATGAAGTAGAAAAAATCGAAGTAGATATTCGGACTAATCCGCTGCAAATGATGCAGGGAGAGTTGGAGTCAGTTGATATCAAGGGCAAAGGAATGGTAATGCAAGGTGACTTGCGTACAGAGGAATTGGATATGCACATCGATCAAATTGCGATCGATCCTCTCAAAGCTGCCTTTGGCAACATCGAATTGAAACGTCCCAGCGATGCCGATGCTCATGTTGTTCTCACTGAAAAAGATATCGATCGCGCTTTTAATTCAGAGTTTCTCCGTGAAAAACTGCAAAATTTAAAAGTGAACTTCAACGGGGAACCTCAGACAGTTGACACGCAAAAAATTGAATTTCGTTTACCTGGTGATGGCAGAGTTAGTTTAAATGCGGCTATTCGCATTCAAGAAACAGGAGAAACCAAGCAGACAGCATTTACTGCCGTACCGCGACGACGAGAAGGGGGAAATCTAGTTTCTCTAGAAGAAGTTGAATATGCTCAAGAGGAGGTATTATCCCCTGAACTGACTGAGGCGTTATTGCAAAAATCTAGCGAATTATTAGATTTACGTAATTTTGAACTAGAGGGAATATCTCTACGCCTGAAAGGTTTGGATGTGCAGAAAGGAAAATTAATCCTAGAGGCGCAGGCTCATGTAGAAAAGTTTCCTTCTTAATGGGGATGGATGAAGGGTGAAGGATGAATTATGAATGATAAAGTTTGAAGTTTGAAGGGTGCAGGATAAACTTTGAAATAATTTACTCCTTCGCCCAATTCCTATTTCTTCAAATCTAAGTCTAAAATTTAAAATTTAAAATTGAGATGGCACGGCAAAATCATACACCTACGCAAAGTGTGGAAAGGGCAGCAAAACAAGCGGCTGCCCATCCTTGGGTGGAAAGACTGGCGAGATTTGGCATGGCAGCTAAAGGGGTAGTTTATGCCGTAGTAGGCGTTTTGGCGGCAAGAGTAGCTTTTGGCACTGGTGGCAGAACTACCGATACCCAAGGCGCTCTCGTCACGATTATTAATCAACCGTTCGGTCAAATTTTGCTTTCTTTAATTGCAATTGGCTTAGTAGGTTATGTCTTGTGGCGTTTCGTGCAAGCATTTTTCGATCCGGAAAATAAAGGTTCTGATGCGGGAGGAATTGCCAAACGCGGGGGCGATTCGATCAATGGATTAATATACGGTGGTTTAGCTCTCACCGCGATTAAAATGCTCTTAGGTTCGGCAAATCAAAGCAATCAAAATTCTCCACAAGATTGGACGGCACGCATTCTTGCTCAACCATTTGGTGATTGGTTAGTAGGAGTTGGGGGAGCGTTTGTCATTGGCTATGGTTTCTATGAATTTTATAGAGCTTATAAAGCCAAATTCCGCCAACAATTCAAGCTGCATGAAATGAGTGAAGCGGAGAGAAATTGGGCAACTCGTGCTGGTAGATTTGGTTATGTGGCGCGAGGAATTGTGTTTTTAATTATCGGCTTTTTCTTAATCCAAGCAGCACGTTTGTCAGATCCCAGTCAAGCAAGAGGACTGGGAGGTGCATTAGAAACGCTAGCACAACAACCTTATGGCCCTTGGTTGTTGGGGGTGGTGGCGATCGGTCTAGTAGCTTATGGCATATTTATGATGGTGCTAGCTCGATATCGGCGGGTGATCATGTCTTAAAAGTAAGGAATATCTCTAATTCGGCAGATTATACACATTTTGTAATTTATCTAGGATTAGGGAAATACGTTTGATCAAAAAAGTTGGCACTAATGGAAACTTATGACGTTGTAATCATCGGCGCAGGCCATAATGGGTTGGTTTGCGCTGCTTATTTGCTCAAAGCAGGTTATAGCGTTCTTCTACTCGAAAAACGTTCTGTCCCTGGCGGTGCTGCTACCACTGAGGAAGCTTTACCGAAGGAAGCACCCGGTTTTAAATTTAACCTTTGCGCGATCGATCACGAGTTTATTCATTTAGGCCCAGTGGTGCAGGAGTTAGAACTAGAAAAGTACGGTTTAGAATATCTTTACTGTGACCCAGTTGTATTTTGCCCTCATCCAGATGGGAAATATTTTTTAGGTCACGCTTCAGTAGAAAAAACTTGTGCGGAAATTGCTCGTTATAATGAGCGCGACGCCAAAAAATATGCTGATTTTACCAATTACTGGCAACGGGTAATCGGCGCGATGATTCCCATGTTTAATGCGCCACCCAAATCAATTGTCGATATCGTAGGAAACTACGATTTTCAAAAGATGAAAGATTTGTTTTCCGTAATTGGTTCCACTAATAAAACATTAGATTTCATTCGCACCATGTTAACTAGTGCGGAAGATGTTCTTAATGAGTGGTTTGATGAAGAATTTCTCAAAGCACCTTTAGCAAGATTAGCATCAGAACTGGGTGCGCCTCCTTCCCAAAAAACCATTTCTGTCGGTGCAATTATGATGGCAATGCGTCATAATCCCGGTATGGCAAGACCGCGAGGCGGTACTGGTGCGCTGGTGAAAGCATTAGTTAATTTAGTCACCAGTGAAGGAGGAAAAATTCTCACCGACCAAAAGGTTGAAAAAGTTTTAGTTGATAATGGTAAAGCAGTGGGAGTTAGAGTAGGTGGTGGTCAAGAATACCGAGCTACTAAAGGGGTGATTTCCAATATTGATGCCAAACGGGTATTTTTGCAATTGATGGATGACACAGATGTAGATGCTGCCGATCCTGATCTAAGGGAACGTTTAGAACGTCGGATTGTGAATAATAACGAAACGATTTTGAAGATTGATTTAGCAATGGATGAACCGTTGCGCTTTGTGCATCACGAGCATAAAGATGAGTATTTAATTGGATCGGTATTAATTGCTGACTCGGTAAGGCACGTGGAAGTGGCGCACAGCGATCCATCTGTTGGTAAAATTCCTTTGGAAGACCCTTCCATGTACGTGGTACAACCAACTATGTTAGACCCTTCAATGGCTCCCGATGGCAAGCATACGGTATGGATCGAGTATTTTGCTCCTTATAATATTGCTGGTGCTGAGGGAACTGGTTTAAATGGTACTGGTTGGACGGATGAGTTGAAAAATAAAGTTGCCGATCGCGTAATTGACAAATTAGCAGATTATGCTCCTAATGTGAAGACAGCAACGATCGCGCGTCGGGTGGAAAGTCCGGCGGAATTAGGCGAACGATTGGGAGCTTATAAAGGTAATTATTACCACGTAGATATGACTCTCGACCAAATGGTATTTTTCCGTCCTTTGCCGGAAATTGCTAATTACAAAACACCGATTGAAGGACTTTTCCTTTCAGGTGCGGGAACTCATCCAGGTGGTTCGATTTCCGGAATGCCGGGACGCAATTGCGCTCGCGTTTTCTTGCACGCACAGCAACCGTTTGCTCAAACTTTAAAAGATGCGGGAAATTCTTTGCGATCGACTGTAAATTCGGTGTTTAAAATATCCTAAATTGATAAGTTGTTAGTGGTTGTATCATGTCCGGTTGATTGACCATAATAAAACTAGTTTGTAGTGAGGACTAAAGTCCTCAGTCCGAGGACTTTAGTCCTCACTACAAACTATGGTTATACAAACTGAGATGATCTTAGTTGTAATTTATAACTAACCACTAACAAATGACCAATGACCAATGACAAATGACAGATGACCAATGACAAATAAAGTTTTAATTCTAGGAGGAAGTGGCAGGATCGGTAGCAGTGTAGCAGCCGATCTAGTTGCCCATACACAAGCAGAAATTACGATTACCGGACGACATCCAGCGGCTGGTAGTGAGATGGCGGCTAAATTAGGCCCAAAAGTGCAATTTTTGGTTTTGGATTTAGCGGAGACGGAGAAGTTGCAAAATGCGATCGCATCTTCGGATCTGGTCATTCACTGTGCTGGCCCATTTCACTATCGAGACGCCAATGTTTTGAAAAGTTGCATTGCCAATGGTGCTAATTATCTTGATGTCAGCGACCACCGATCTTTTACTAGTAAAGCATTAAATTATCAAGATGCTGCCAAAAAAGCGGGAGTGACGGCAATTGTCAATACGGGAATTTTTCCCGGCATTTCCAATAGCATGGTACGGCAAGATGTGGAAGAATTTGATGAAGCGGAAAAAATCCATCTCAGCTATGTAGTGGCTGGGTCTGGTGGCGCTGGTTTAACGGTAATGCGAACGACATTTTTAGGCTTGCAAAGTCCGTTTGAATCTTGGGTCGATGGCAAATGGCAGACTGTGAAACCATATAGCGATCGCGAAATCATTCAATTTCCCCCACCCTACGGTCGCACTGGGGTTTACTGGTATGATATGCCGGAAACTTTCACCTTGCCAGCCACTTTTCCGGTGAAAACAGTGATTACTAAATTCGGTTCCGTTCCCGACTTTTACAATTACCTAACTTGGTCGGTAGCTAAATGGTGGCCCCCCAGTGTATTAAAACGATCGGCAGTAATTGAATTCTTATCAAACGTCAGTTACAAAATGACTAATTTTACTGACAATTTCAGCGGTATCGGCGTAGCAATTCGTTCCGAAGTCACCGGAAAAAAAGATGGCAAATTAGCGAAATATTGCTCCACTTTAGTACATGAAAATACTGCTTTAGCAGCGGGTTACGGCACTGGCAGCATCGGTCAATTGTTACTCGATGGTAAATTTAAAAAACCTGGGGTTTGGCCTGTAGAAGAAGCCTTGCCAACCGATCTTTTTCAGCAAACTATGGAAAGTCGAGGAGTTGTAATTCAGAGAGGTTGGGTTAAGTAGGGAAAGTCTGAAGGATGAAGTCTGAAGGATGAAGTCTGAAGTTAAAAGCACTTTGTTTTGACTTTTGACTTTTCTCCATCTTCTCATTCGCATCGCTAATTAAATGCGATCGATATCGATCCCTTTTTCCCTTAATTTAGCCAGCAACTCTTCTCGCTGTTGTCGTTCTCGTTCCAGAAGTTCATCGGAAGTTAAAAACCTGTTTCCCTGTTCGTCATACCAATAAAGCCACTCTCGCGTCCACCCTTCGTAAGTGCCAACTGCTCTACCAATTCCCAAGCTAATTTCAGGCATCCAAACAGGTTCTCCAGGCAACCTTTGATAAACGCCATTCACTAAACGATGTACTTCAAAAGCATCTCCTTTTCGAGGATGATAGCGACCGGAATCGTAAATTACATAATACAAAATACCCAGTTCGGCATAATCTCTTTTCTTTTGTTCGTATTCATCTCTGTAATTTTCCGAAACTACTTCCAAAGCTAAAATTGGCATCACTCCATTTTCTCGCCAAAGCTTATAACTTAAGCGACCATTTGGCTGAATAAAACGCTCTACTCCTAAACTAAGAAAGCCATCAGGAACAATTGGAGGTTGATTTTTTTGATAAAAAATTCCCATATCTACACCAAAAAACCAATCTTGGCGTGTCGGCCAAATTAAAGCTAAAATTGCCAGTAACAAGTTGGGTACTAAATTTTGGAGTTCGTTGTCCACTGGGGTTTCGTCAGATTGAATTAGTTCTATGTCATCTGATAACAGATTTAACAAGGGATTATACTGTACCATAAAGACTCTTCCTATAAATGTTTAGTCGATCGGATCTTAGCGTATCTCATTGTAGGGTGGGTTAGGAACGGGTTCCTATTCACTGACGAAACCTAAATCTTGATTGAAAATAGTTTCTTGTTCGGGTTGGAAAATATACTCGTAATCAAACACTAAAGCTTGGGGATGACGAATGATGGCAAAGCCGAAATCGCTGACTGTAGTGGTGCTGAAAGTATCCATGACTATCTTAGTGGCTTGCTCTTCGTTTAAGTTAGGTAATTGTACGAAATAGTCATGTTTTTCAAAGAAAACTCTGGGATTCTTCGGTACTACTACGCCGTATTTTTGGTGAGCTTTTTGAATGGGTTTGATATAAAGTTTAATAAAATTAGCTGGATATTTTTGTAAAGCGGATAACCTTTCTTGTTGAGACCAACTCAATTGGAACATCATTTTAAACAATTCAAAACCCAAAATATAGTTAAAAACGCTATTTTTTTCTCTGGGGTTGATTACTAATCGCAAAGCCGCTTCTAAATAAAGGTAAGGCAGTTCGTGTAAGTCTTGAGAAGAATGGATAAAAAATTGTCTGACATATTTTTTTAATACTGCTTCAGTTAATTCTGTTTCGATCGAGAATCTTTTTAAATATTTTTGCACTTGATTCTGCGTGTCTCGATCTTGCAGCATTCGGAATACTAACCCATCAGCAGTATATTCATCTAAAAAATCGGCTTGCATTTCTGGAGAAGATGCACACAGCAAATGACACAATGATAAAACATAACGGCGTTCTTCCCAAGGCAAGCTTTCTGCCCATTTTCTAGCAGGTGGAGGTAATTTCTCTAGAATACTCTGAGGAAAGTTTTCTTCAGTCCAAAAAAAATTTTTATATTTAGGTGTATTCATAAGAGGGTGCGACCCTTTTTGAGGTGGTTCTATTGACTTAGTGTTCCCAAATTGTTCGGCAGAAATTAGGTGTGGCAGAAAAGTTTCGATCGGGATAACAACAGGCGATTGATACCAGTTGTTATCCTTTATCCGCTAATTGCTTTGTTTAAGTTTGCCAAAAGTCGGCGATATCGTATCCTAATTCTCCTAGCATCTGACGGAATAGGGGTAAGCTAAGACCGATTACGTTAGAGTGACAACCTTCTATTTTTTCGACGAATAAACCGCCTATACCTTCTAAAGCAAAGCATCCGGCACATTTTAGGGGTTCGCCGCTAGCAACGTAGGCTTCTATTTGGCGATCGCTTACGTTAGCAAAATAAACTCGCGTGATTTGGCATCTAACTAAAGTTTGATTTTGTTTTTGGTCAATTAAAGCATGACCGGTGTAAAGGTCGCCTACTTGAGAACGCATTTTTTGCCAACGCGCGATCGCTTCTTTTTCATCAGCTGGTTTACCGTGAATTTCGCCGTTTATCGCTAAAACCGAATCGCATCCTAACACTAGCGCATCGGGAAATTGAGATGCGATAGTTTCCGCTTTCCGCTGCGCTAAAATCTTCACCAGTTCGTTCGGATCGTTAAGATTAACTTGGGACTCATCAAAGTCGCTGGGACAGACCACTGGGTAAAAACCAGCATTTTCCAGCAAACGACGACGCGCTGGGGAAGCAGAAGCTAATACCAATTTTTTCATTTGAAATTCGTCATTTTTCATCGGTCATTTGTCATTGGCCAAAAATAATTTGACCAATAACTAATCACCAATTTAATAGACTGAGAAGGAATCAATGATGCGATGAAATTGATTTTCTACTTTTGACCAACGGTTTTCCGTAGTGGAAGCGCTAAAGGTATAAAGTTTGCCACGATTGACGGTAACGCTGGCTATATTATGTCGTTTTTGGGTGGGTAATTCGATCGCGTATTCTAAAAGATAGTAAATTTTGCCGCCAGCTTCCCGCGCCTCGGCGTTGACTAATTCAGCTTTCCGTCCCGATCCCGGAGGTGCGATCGCATTTTTTGATAGTTCGTATCCTACCTCACCAGCACTACCAAGATCGCTGAGAGTTTTTCCTTGGGGAACTGAACTAATCACGACGCTAACATTCTCAGATTGTTCGATTAGATCGTGTAAAACTACATCTGGGCCATTGGCAATATTGAGGGGAATCCAGCCATTAGGATAGAGGAACTGATAACCGTCGTTGCTATCTACATAGCTTTTCAAACCGGCAGTGGGAGAAACGCAACCCGTTAAGGTTAAAGTAAACAAAACTAAAATTAGTGCGGCAATTCGTTTGAACATTTCAATTGCTTTTCCTTTGAAAAAAACCTGAATAGAATAAGAATTCAACAGTCAGAACGATCGGTGAGCGATCGAAGACCCGCCACTGATTGTATACCATAATCTAAAATTAAAAATTGAAGGTTTATGTTTGGCAGGAAAACCCCGATGCTGACAACTACCGAGATGCGATGGTTTTATCCCGGTACTTTACCTGGAGAAATTCGAGATTGGTTTGTAAGCGATACCCTTGGCAAATACGTTACATCGCCTGAGAAACGAGAAGATATTTATTTATACCTTCCCAATTGTAAATATATGGGGATTAAGTTGCGCCAGAAGCGGATAGAAATCAAGTTACGGAAATCGGAATTGGGAGTGTTGAGTTTTGGCGATCGCTATCAGGGAAAAGCCGAAAAATGGATTAAATGGAGTTGTGAAGACCCCGCCAATGAAAGTTTAATTTCCCCAGATGCAATGGCAAAAGCACCTTGGTTAACAGTGGAAAAACTAAGATGGCAACATCTATACCAAGTTTCTAAAGATACCCCCTTAAAAACATTGCCAGTTGACGAAAAATTTTCTCAAGGCTGTTACGTAGAAATTACTCAGATTAATATTACAGATAAAGTTTGGTGGAGTATGGCTTTTGAAGTATTTAGTCAAGAGGGAAAATTATTAGAAAATCTGAAAAATGTAGCTGATTTTGTCTTTCAATCTTATCCCGGTGCAGATTTAAAAGTAGAAAATTCCTACGCTTATCCCAAATGGCTATCTTTAGTTAACTAAAATTTTCATGGCTATTGTTGCATTATTAATTTTGCTCGGATTTTGGGCAGCTATTCCCCTTGGTTTAGCTTGGTGGCTGAACAAACGCTATAAGATAGCCAAACTTATCCTATTTGCGATCGCTGGATTATTAGTGGTTATCCAAACCAGTCTGTGGTTATATGATTTTTCCGGGATGCAAGCAAACGATCGTTACTCGCAAATTAAAACTTTCTTAAATCAGCCTTTTTCTGGTTTGCAAGAACTCAGGTTATCACAGAGTAAAGCTATTATCGCTCTTTCTTTTATGTCGGAAGGTTTGGTAAGTTACGCTATCCAAAACCCAGAGCGAGAGAAGGAAGTAGTTTCTTTATTAGAAAAAGCAGTCCAAATTGCTTTTCATCCAGACATTTCTCCTCGATTAAATTTGCAAAATGTTACCACTTGGAAAGAAGAAGGATTATATCTAAGTCACTTAAATGCGATCTTAGGATCGTATCAAAGATTAAGTAGCGATCGCAAATATTTTCAACTCAACCAAACCATCTCCGAACATCTCGCCCAAAAAATTCTTAACGAACCATATCATAATATCAGATCCTACACTAAGGCCACCCATAGATGGCCAGCCGATAATGCAGTTACTTTACATTCATTGTACTTGTTCGATCGCAACAATAATACTCAAATCAGCGATCTGCCTATCAAGAAATGGTTAGAATATATGCGAATAAAAGGCAGCGAACCAACTACTAAACTGCATTATTCCGAACTGACCGGAGTAGAAAAATATTCCCCATATCCTCGCGGTTGCGCCTTATCTTGGACAACTAAATACATTAGCGATTTTGCACCCCAAGAGGCGATCGAACTTTGGCAGAATTACAAAAAACACTACCACAAAAATTTTCTCATTATTTCCGGTTTCCGAGAGTATACCCCTAATGTTAATCTTCAACCAGATGCGGATTCTGGGCCGATTATTTTTGGTATAGGTGCTGGTGCTACCGGATTAGCGCTAAACGGTGCAAAATATGTGGGAGATTATCTCACTTATTATCAAATCAACAATGTTTTTAGAATGGCCGATTTAGTTGGGAATATTTTATCATATTTTGGTCGAAAAGAATTGCAAAACCTTTCTCAAGATATTTTAGCAACTGCCATTCGATTTAATGCCGAAACGAAAGTTAAGTGGTATTAGGAAAGGATGAAGGATGAAGGGTGAATCAATTATGTAGGTAATTAAATAAAAAGGCTGATGTGGAAAGACTGTGTTGAAAACCCGTATGTAATTTAACGGCTTGGGCTGCACCTAAATTATCGCGATCGCCAGCGCCAATAGCAACGAGCATTGGCAAAAAATGTTCGATCGTGGGATGAGAAATATCGCTCAAATGATGATATTGAAAATTTAGGAGTTCTTTCCAATGCTGCGGAGACTTAACCGTTAATAAATCGCTCACCCAATCATCAAATTCTTTACTCCAATTAGCTGGTACATTTACATCCGCACCGCTAAAATACCCGCGCCGAAACTCTTGCTGATTGTGGGTAACGCCGCCACTGCAAATAATCAAAACGCCTTCATGTCGCAAAACCTCCAGCGCTTGACCTAATCGGAAATGCAGGTTTAAATCGTAACTTTGATGTAGGGAAACTTGCAATACGGGAATTCGTGCTTCTGGAAACATTAAAGATGCGGGAATCCAAGCACCGTGATCGATACCTCGTCGGGGATCGGTACTGCTTTGTAGACCGACGCTATTTAGGCGATTGCAAATTCTCAGCGCCAATTCAGGATGACCAGGCGCGGGATATTTCCACGAGTAAAGATCCTGCACCGGATGATCGTGGATAGTAGGTGGTTTTTGTGCAGCAGTAACTATAAATTTAGACTCAATAAAGTGGGCTGATACGCATAAAATTGCTTGTGGTGGATTTGCTTTTAACTCCCTGCCAATTTCTTGAAAGCGAACGTGAGTGGGATCTTGAGAGTTCATCGTAAATATGGTTGCTCCATGTCCCACAAAAATCACGGGCATTATATTTTGCATGATTTTTTCCTGTTCTAAAAATTTGCCGATCGATCTAATTGTAACTACTCACAATGGGTACTAGTTTTCTACTTGCCAAAACCAATTATCTTTTAATTTTCTTACTTCTAGAATTCCTGAATTTCCGGAAGTATTTACAGATATATCTTTATTATCCGACCTATAAACAAAACCAGCAATTCTATTACCCCAAAAAGACATCTCACTACAAAAGAAAATCACATCTGTTTTTCCTTCTTTGCTAATCCGAATTTTCCTGTGGGGACAGCCAACTAGATGACGATACTCGCAAGGAAGAAGAATTTCCGCTCCGACTTGATTAGCAGATGTGGCGATTTCTCCCGATTTTACCATTGCTACTACTTTTTCAAAACCTGTTAAGTGATTATCGAATGTTTTCAAAGTTGGATTAGCAGGATTAGTTAACTGAATCGATACCAAAGTCACCATACTAATGGCAAATGGTAATATGATGTGACGGAAATTTCGCCTGACTTGAATCGATACGTAAAGCGGCCAAAATAACAATAAAGGCAAAAACTGCAAAGTATCGCTAATGCCTTTTTTTAGGAAAAACAAAATAATTACTAGTAAAATAGAAAAACATATTAAATAAAAAATTGCCCTGAGTAGCGCCGTCAAAAATATGCGATATCGCTCTCTCTGAGAAATTGGTTGGCCGATCGCAGGATTAGCTGAGAAGTAAGTTGGCCAATAAAATAAGAAAATTAAAAATGCAAAGTTTATCCAGAACAGCGAGTAAAATTCACCTAAATAGCATTTAAAAATTCTAAAAAGAATCTCTAAACCAAAGAAAATTAAGGAAATTAATGAAATAATTAAATTTTTATGATGGGAATTTGGTGGCAGTCTCGAATTGCCATTAGAATTCGGCATATTTTACGTTTAAATCATTTTCGATGCACCCCTCCCCCTGCCCCTTCCCCTTCCCACTACCAGAATATCGAACGTAGTAGAGAGTTAAACAATACTAAGTATTCGGCGGTTGTTTAAACGGGCCAAAATTGTCAAACTTTTTCATAAATTTCCGTTGCAAATGAGCGCCTTCTCTGGTTAAACGAATATTGTGCAATCGTTCTAGTGAAGCAGACAAAATGTTAATATCTGCTGGTTCGAGCAAACTCTGGTTATTTTTGGCTTTTTCCAAATGACCTTGGATTTGTTCGAGCAAGCCATTAACTAACTTATCAATTTCCGATTCAACTTTTACTGATGTCAAATGAGCTTGAATCTCTTGCATTAAACCATCTACTGGCTTTTCAAAGTCCGATTCCGACATAAAGGATTACCCTCCTAGTTTTCTGAGTAAAATTTTCCTACTACCAATTTTGTCGCAAATTTTTCCCCTATCCTCTAACTATAACCGCAACTTTTGTGCTGTTCTGAGAATTTGCCCAGCTAACATAGCAGCACCAAAACCGTTATCAATGTTGACGACCCCTACTCCTACAGCACAAGAATTGAGCATTGTCAAGAGCGGGGCGAGGCCGCCAAAACTCGCGCCGTAACCGATGCTGGTGGGAACGGCAATCACTGGCGAATCTGCCAAACCTGCCACCACGCTGGGTAAAGCGCCTTCCATTCCAGCCACCACAATTAGCACGTTGCATTCAGCGATGACGTGACGGTTACTCAGCAAGCGGTGGATACCAGCGACACCCACATCCCAGAGGCGTTGCACTTGGAAGCCGCATAATTCGGCGGTGATGGCAGCTTCTTCAGCTACGGGTAAATCGGCGGTACCAGCAGAAAGGATGCCGATAATACCGGGGTACTGGGGTTGGAGGGCGGCGGGTGCGGTGGCGCAAATCCGGGCATTTGGATAGTAATAAAGGTGAGGAACCTTTTCCTCGATCTGCACGTAAACTTCTGGTTCGATTCGCGTTGCCATCACAACTGGGTTGCGCTGGCGCATCACTTCGATAATTTGGGCGATTTGATCGGGTGTTTTGCCGAGTCCCCAAATTACTTCTGGGAATCCAGTACGCAATTGACGATGGTGATCGATGCGAGCAAAATCTTCTACTGGTTCAAAATCGAAGTATTTTAGTTTGTCTAAGGCTGCTTCTGGGCTGACTTTACCATCAGCGACGGATTGCAGTAGATTGCGGACAATTTCAGGTTGTGTCACGGGATATACTCAAGTTTTCTTATCTTTGACACTCCTCAGCCTAAAGGCGTGAGGATTCTTGCATCATAGAACAACCTTGCTTAAGCGCTGAGTCCAGGTTTAAGTAGAGGGTCATTTCTCCGCCAGCGTGAATTTCCGTGTGTCCCACGGTATTTGCAATATAGCCCATCAATTTCAGCGCTTTCATCAGAATATTAATTGCAGCATTTTCATCCCTGTCTAGTACAGTTCCACACTTACACAAGTGAGTTCGTACTGACAGGGACTTTTTCACTTTATCGCCACAATTAGAACATTCTTGGCTGGTAAAGTGAGGTAAAACAGGAACAGCTACTTTGCCAAACTTAGTAGCAAAATACTTTAACCATTCCCGAAACAAATACCATCCGGCGTCATTAATTGATTTGGCTAGGCGATGATTCTTGACCATGTTCTGCACCTTCAAGTCTTCAAACGCCACGAAATCGTGAGATTTCATTACGCACCTTGCCAATTTCACGGCGAAGTCTTTACGTTGGCGAGAGACTTTCATGTGTTTTCTTCCCAATCGGTTAACTGCTTTCCTTCTATTGTGAGAACCCTTAACCAACTCGTTGGATTTGCTCTAATTGATAGAAGTGCAAATCACGAGTGCCGATTAGTTTAAGAGTACCGATTTTGTTTTTGTCGGTGAAGGTTATTTTTTTCCTGTCTTCAGAAAGGTTCCAACCAGATTTTTTGTATTCTACCGAACGTTGATTCTTTTTGAATTTTGGATACCCTTTCTTGCCGGGTGTTTTCTTCTGGCAGTTATCAAAGAATCTAGCGATAGCACTCCAGCAACGCTCAGCAGATGCTTGTCTAGCTGTCGAGTTGAGTTTATTGGCGAAGGGGAATTCCTTGGCTAGTTTGGCAGTGTATTTATTGAGGTCGTAGCCATTGACACCTCTATTATCCATCCAATATCTCAGACATTTGTTCCTGATGAATTGAGATGTGCGAATAGCTTCTTCAATTGCTGTGTACTGCTTTGGTTTGCCTACGCATTTAAACTCGAATACAAACATGGTTTATCGACCTTATTACCACATATTTATGGTAATCTAAGTCACACAAATATGTGTAATAAATTAACAATTATTAGCGTCTTATTGCATGGGAAAGCCGTCCTAGAAGGACGGGGTTTTCAACCCAGTTTTTTGATAATTTTAAGTTCTTGAATGTTCCACAAACCCCAACTGGGTAAGCCAGAATATTTTAATCCGGTAATGCGATCGCGCACTGCCATCAAAGCAGTTTCATTCACCAAATAAATCACGGGTACATTTTCCTGCACGATCCGCTGAAACTCACCATAAATAGCTTTGCGCTTAGTTTCATCTAATTCTCGCGCCCCTTCCATAAATAAGCGATCGATCTCTAATTCCCAGTCTAAAGGTTGCCAACCAGAAATAGGTAACTGACCCACTTGAGGTGCCAAATTAAATGAGTGGGAACCGCCACGACTCGTCCATAAATTTGTTAAACCATGCGGTTCGATTCCTCCTGTAAAACCGATCATGTGCGCTTCCCACTCCCGCGAATTATTAATCTTATCGACCAGGACATTAAAGTTAATCGGAGTGAAATCAATTTGCATTCCAATTCTGCTCAGATCGTCTTTAACTTGAACACCTATAGCTTCGCGGATTTTGTTACCAGTGTTGGTGAGGAAAGTAAAGCGCACCAAGTTACCTTCTGCATCGAGGAGTTGTTGGCGATCGTTATATTTAAACCCCGCATTCAGCAATAATTCTTTCGCTTTTTCTGGATTGTATTCATACACTTTCAACCCATCTTTTGGGTCAAGATAGTAAGGACTTTGCACCGAAATCGGAGAATTTTGCTTTTCACCAATGCCCCGAAAAATATTATTCAGCATTTTATCGCGATCGATCCCATAAGCAACCGCTTGCCGAAATGCCAAATTATTAAACCAACGCGACTTAATCGGATCGACAATTGGACGATTATTTTTATCCCTTGCCTGACTAAGATTAAAAGTAATATAAGTTGTCCCCGACCAAGGCCCACCGTTATAAACCTTAAACTTTCCTCTTTTTTCTTCTTTTTTCAACAAAGAAAAATACTCCGGTCGTAACGGACGCACATCTCCCATCACATCCAAATCCCCAGACCGAAAACTCAACAATTGAGTATCTGTATTTTCCATAAACTGCCAGATAATTCGCTCGATATACGGCAATTGATTCCCTTGGGAATCTCGTTGCCAATAGTAAGGATTGCGGCGAAATACTAACCTCTGACCGCTTAGAAAACTCTCCAATTTATACGGCCCATTGACCACAATTTTAGTTGGGTCGGTATCGGTTCCCCAAGTAGAGATAAACCGAGGATTGCCATTCGCATCTGTTGTTTTAATTGACTCTTGTAAAACGTGCTTGGGCAGAATATACGCACCGTCTGGCCCTGCCACCGATCTTAGTAATGGGGCAAAAGGTTCTGGTAAAATAAATTCGACGCGGCGATGATCTATTTTGCGAACTTGTGGGAAACTACCAGATGTACCGATTGAGAATGAATCTTTGAAGTCAGTAGGAATTTTTTTGTTAAAAATGACATCTTCAAAGGTAAATACTACATCATCTGCGGTTAATGGTTCACCATCAGACCACTTTAAACCCTCTCGCAGGGTAAAAATTATCCGCTTTTTATCTTCCGAAATTTGCCAAGATTCAGCTAAACATGGTTCAACTGCCCCAGTTATGCCATTTTCTTCCGTTAAATGGTCAAAAGCAAATAGAAAAATGTTAGGAAATTCTTGATTTAGTGCAGGATTAAAAGTTTTCGGATCGCTCAGGGCAGTTAGTACTATTTGGGGTACTTGTGCTGCTTTGATTTTAAAATTAGTCGGGCTACAACTTGTTAAGACAAATAGAGAAATAATTCCTAAAATCAACGGCATTATAATAGATGCTAACCGCCTGAAACGAAATCCAAAAGTAAAACCCATATGGCATAATTATCTGGAAAAAATAATTTATAAGCTTGTTTGTAGTGAGGACTAAAGTCCTCAAATTAAGGACTAAAGTCCTTACTACAAACTATGATTATAAGGTGCGTTAATAACGCACCCTACTATCCTAAAATGCAGTTGGCTTTTGTTCTGTTACTTTCAGTTCATAGAGATTCCAGAAAGCGCCACCCAAGGCAGAGTAATCAACTCCTTGAATTTTATTGCGTACTGCACCCATTGATAATGGGTTGACTAAATAAATTAAAGGCAGTTCTTCCTGCACGATGTTTTGAAATTTAGCATAAATTTCTTTGCGCTTGGCATCATCTAATTCTTGTGCGCCTTCAACCATTAAGCGATCGATCTCTTTTTCCCACTCAGAAATCTCCCAATTTTGAACGGGCGATCCCGCTTGTGGCCCTTGATTAAAGCTGTGCAAACCGCCACTACTGTTCCAGATATTTGCACCATCATTTGGTTCTACTCCACCAGTAAAACCTAAAAGATGTGCTTCCCAATCAAGAGTATTAGAAAGTTTATCTGTAAAAGCGCTCCAAGCAATCGGAGTAAAATCTACTTGAATGCCAATTTTGCTCAAATCTTGTTTGATTTGTGCCCCCATTGCTTCGCGAGTTTTATTACCAGCATTAGTAATCAAAGTGAAGCGAACTCGATTACCTTTTTCATCTAACAATTCACCTCTTTCGTTATATTTAAATCCGGCTTCTAAAAGCAATTCTTTGGCTTTTTGGGGATTGTAATCGTAGACTTTTAATCCTTCCGATGGTGACAAGTAATAAGGACTTTGCACGGAAACCGGAGAATGTTGCATTTCGCCTAAACCTCGGAAGGTATTGTTAATCATGGTTTGGCGATCGATCGCATAAGCTACAGCTTGGCGGAATGGTTTGTTTCGGAACCAACTTGACTTAATCGGATCGACTAAAAGTTTGCCATTTTTGCTACCTTTATTCAGATTAAAAGAAAGAAACGTCGTACCAGAAGCAGGGCCACCATTATAAATAGTAAAATCACCCCTGTTTTCTTCCTTTTTCAACAGAGAAAAATACTCCGGACTAACACCAACCGCATCCAAACCACCAGAACGAAACTGAATTAAAGAAGTATCGGTAGATTCGACAATTTGCCAAATCACTCTCTCAATATAAGGTTGAGAATTACCCTCCGCATCTTTGCGCCAGTAGTAAGGATTCCGCTTAAATATTACCCGCTGACTGGTAGCGTAATTGTCCAAAACGTAAGGCCCATTAACGATAATTTGACTGGGTGGCGTATCGATACCCCACATACTTAAAAATTTGGGTTTTCCTTCCGAATCTTTAGTTTGCACTGATTCTCGCAAAACGTGAGCGGGTAAAATTGGCAATCCCGTCACTCGCAGGAAAGGAGCAAAAGGTTCTGGAGTAGTGAATTCAATTCTCAAATCATCTATTTTTCTTACTGTTGGCAAAGCGCGACTTTCCCCAATTCTCAGAACGTCTCTTGCATCAGTAGGAATTGCTTCGTTGAGGTAAATTTCGTTGTAACTAAAAATTACGTCATCTGCGGTGAGAGGTTTGCCATCTGACCATTTCAACCCTTTTCTTAGGGTAAACACGATCTTTTTGCTGTCCTCTGAAATTTCCCAAGATTCTGCTAAAGCAGGTTCGAGTAATCCCCGACCATTTTCAGTTATTAAACCTTCGTAAGTGTAACCAAAAATATTCGGTGATTCTTGACTTAAAGGATAATTAAAAGTTTTGGGGTCGCTGAGAACGCTAATCACGACTTGCGGCACCTGCGCGGCATTAGTGTTTAATTTCAGTGGTTGGCATCCCGAAAAAGCAAAGGCAGCAAGAGAACTGAGTAACAACAAAAACGAACGACGCCGAGTAATGGCTGAAAAAATCGGAGCAAATGGCATGGCTAAATTTTATGATTCCTTATTTACATGATAATCATCATTACTATAGCGATCCTAAATGAATTGCGAACAACTAAACCCCTCCCAACCCTCCCCTTGGTAAGGGGAGGGCTAGGGTAGGGTTGATTATTTAAATAGGATCGCTACATATACAACAAAGAGTAGCCTAAAATTTGTTGAAATATTTTTGGCTAAGAACCTAAAGCGGTAAAAAGTGTTTTTAGGAGTCAGGAGCCAAAATTCATAATGCTTTTCTCTTCTGAATTCTGACGGGCGAAAATTCTAGCCTCATCCAAATGACCCAGCTGAGAACGATAGCCTGATTTTTTGACAACTTTCAGTTCGTACAGATTCCAAAACAGTCCTCTGAGTCCTGAATAATTTACTCCTTCGATCGTATTTCTGACCGCAGTTAAAGTCAGCGGGTTTATTAAATAAATAAAAGGTACATTTTCCTGGGTAATTCGTTGAATTTCTGCATAAATAGCTTTTCGCTTGCCTTCATCTAATTCTTTTGCACCTTGAACGTAAAGACGGCCAATTTCCGCTTCCCAATCCGCGATCTCTCTGCCTGAAATTGGAGGTTGTCCTGGTAGCGCTTTTTGATTAAAAACGTGCAATCCCCCATCAGGTAACCACAAATTTGCCCCATCATTTGGCTCGACACTACCAGTAAAAGCTCCCAAATAACATTCCCAATCAAATGTGTAGAGCAGTTTTTGGCCGATAACGCTACCTGCTGCCATTACGAAGTCAATTTGCATTCCCACTTTAGCCAAATCTTCTTTAATTTGCGCTCCAATTGCTTCGCCGATTCTCCCACCACTACCCCCTAAGAAAGTGAAGCGCACTCGATTACCATCTGCATCAAATAATTGTCCTCGTTCGTTATATTTAAATCCCGCTTCTAAAAGTAGTTGTTTGCTTTTTTCTGGGTTGTAATCATATACTTTTAAACCTTGCTGGGGAGAAATATAATAGGGACTTTGGACGGAAATCGGCGAATTTAGAGTGGTGGCAAGCCCTCGAAATACGTTGTCAATGATGCGTTGGCGATCGATCCCGTAAGCTACGGCTTGTCTGAATTTTACTGTATTAAACCAACGGGATTTAATCGGATTTACTAATGGGGTTCCATTTTCTCTTTTTCCTTTATTGAGATTGAAAGAAATTAAAGTTGTGCCGGAGGATGGCCCACCATTATAAATGGTAAAATTTCCCCGCTTTTCTTCCCGTTTGAGTAGAGAAAAGGAAGCAGCGGAAACTCCCAATACATCGAGTCCACCAGAGCGAAATTGCATTAATGCGGTATCGGAATTATCGACAATTTGCCAAATCAAGCGATCGATATATGGCAGCCGATTGCCTCTAGCATCTTTGCGCCAGTAGTAGGGATTGCGATCGAAGATCGCTCTCTCGCTGGTTTTATAACTGGTAATCCGATAAGGCCCATTGACAATAATTTTATTCGGATCGGTATCGGTACGCCACATTCGGTTAAATTTCGGCTGTCCGTCTACATCCATTGTTTCCACTGATTCTCGCAAACTATGGGCTGGTAAAATAGCTAATTCAGTGGTACGTAAAAACGGCGCAAACGGTTCTGGTAAGGTAAACTCAACTCGCCGATTATCTATTTTGCGGATCGTCGGTAATGCACCGCTTTCACCGATTCTTAAGCCATCTCTGATATCGGTATTAATCTTGTCGTTCAGGTAAATGCGATCGTAAGTAAACACCACGTCATCTGCTGTCAGCGGTTCGCCATCCGACCACTTTAATCCCTCTCTGAGAGTAAATACGATTTTTTGCTTATCTTCGGAAAATTGCCACGATTCGGCTAAAGCTGGCTCAACTTCTCCCGTTATCCCGTTTTGGCCGATCAGTCCTTCGTAAACGAAATCTAACGCACTCGGCGATGATTGATCGAGAGCATAATTGAAAGTAGCCGGTTCTCCCACCCTACTGGCAACGATTTGGGATACTTGAGATGCCTGAGTTCTCAGTTGAACTGGGTTACATGATGAAAGTGCGATCGCGCTTAGTAATCCTAGAGTTACTGTTAACCAGCACCGCCAATTATTCCATTTAATAAAAGGAAAAATCTTCATATTTTTTTATATTCATAGGGTGGGCAGAAGCCAACTAAAAAATTAAATCTTTTAAGAAAAGATACTGTTTATTTTTTGCCCACCCTAACGTACCTACAATCTGTTGTATATCCTAACTAACGGACACTCTCTAACCAAAAAAATTAAAAATTTAGTTAGAATTCACCAACAAAGCAACTGCATAAGCTGATATTCCTTCCTCTCTCCCAACGGGGCCTAATTTTTCATTAGTAGTAGCTTTAATGCCAATTTGCTCCGGTGCCAATTTAAGAACGCTGGCGAGACGATCGCGCATTGCAGAAATATGGGGCTTTAGCTTCGGACGTTCCGCTACTACCACAGAATCAATATTACTAATTTGCCAACCCCTATCTACTACCAATTGATTTACTTGACTTAATAAAACCAAACTATCAGCCCCCGCCCATTTCGGATCTGTAGGTGGAAAATAATGACCGATATCCCCCAAACTGAGCGCCCCCAACATGGCATCCATAATGGCGTGAGTTAGCACATCCGCATCGCTATGCCCCAACAAACCTAATTCATGGGCAATTTCCACTCCGCCCAAAATTAAACGCCGTCCTTCTACCAGTCGGTGAATATCGTAACCGTTACCAATGCGAAAAAACATACCAAAACCTCTATAAATAAAGGGTTTTAGCCATCATAACTTTGGACTGAATCCAGTGGTTTATTTGTTTGGTAGTCCAAAGTGCTAGGCTAAAACATGAGTGACGAAACCCAGAATATAGCAATAACGGAAGCGATTAAAACCTAAATCTTCTAATCTATCAAGAATGGAGGCAGAGGACTCCCGTTACATCCTACGAATTAACGGGAGATGAATGCCGACCAAATATATAAACTGAGCGGTAGCGAATCCTTATTCTGGAGTTGATTGTTGTTCAACATATTTCTTTAATTGTTCAACTGTAGCATCAAGTGTTAGGATTAGATAAGTTGAGCTTCTAGATCACTGATGTTAGACGTTCTCAAGGTTAGAATTTACCCAAACAAAGAGCAACAAGAAGCATTAGCTAAAAGCTTCGGTTGTTCTCGGTTTGTGTTTAATTATTACTTGAATAAAACTAACATTCAGTATCAAGAAACGGGTAAGGGTATGAGTTATTGCGATATGGCAAAAGACTTAACCCAACTCAAAAAGCTACCTAATTTTGAATGGTTACAAGAAGTAACTGCTGCTACATTACAACAGACACTTAAAAACTTAGAATCTGCGTTTAAGAATTTCTTTGGCTTACGAGCTAGATTTCCTAAGTTTAAAAGTAGACACAGAAAGCAGTCGATTCGTTACCCTGAAAGCTGTTCGATTAAAAATGGTGGCTTAAAACTTCCCAAACTTGGGATTGTTAAAGCTTCAATCTCAAAAAGTATTAACGGTAAAATTAAATCTGTGACTGTTTCCAAAACGAGTACAGATAAATATTTTGCTGCAATCTTATTTGAGACGGATGATTTAACCAATAAGAAAGAAGGGAAAATCACAAGCATTGACTTAGGTTTAAGTAACCTAGTTACTACGTTTGATGGGAAAGACTTTAATAAAGTCGATCCAATTAAACCTACTAGAAAATATGCTAAACGTTTAAAACGCAGACAACAAGCTTTATCTAAAAAGAAAAAAGGCTCTTTAAATCGTCTAAAACAAGTTAAAAGAGTAGCGAAAGTCCATGAAAAGATAGCTAACACAAGACAAGATTTACTTCACAAACTCTCAAGAAAGTTAGTTGACGAAAACCAAGTCATTATAGCTGAGAACCTTTGTATTAAAGGATTAGCACGAACCAAACTAGCGAAATCAATATTAGACGCTGGTTGGGGAATGCTGCTTAATTTTATCAGTTATAAACTAAATAGAGAGGGAGGAATATTTATTCAAGTTGACAGATTCTTTCCCAGTAGCAAGCTTTGTAATAGTTGCAAAGTTAAAAATAATTTATTAAATCTCAGTATTCGTGAATGGGTTTGTCCTGAATGTAAAACTCACCATGATAGAGATGAAAACGCAACGCAGAATTTATGGGAAGAAGGTATAAGAATACTGTCAAATACTGTGGGACACACAGAATTTCAAGCTTGTGGAGAAGAAGTAAGACTCGTTGGTACTTGTACCAAAAAGCGTTCTTTAGTGAAGCAAGAATCTCCCGTCACAGCGCCAGCTTGACGGTGAGAGTGTCAAAAAAAGCGATAAGGTGAAATATTATGTCAAAAAATACCTGGAATGCCACTCTTTATGAGGATAAGCACGCTTTTGTTTGGCAGTATGGGGAAGCATTACTCGAATTGCTATCTCCACAACCAGGAGAACGCATTCTCGATTTGGGTTGCGGAACGGGACAACTAACCCAAAAAATTGCTGAAACTGGCGCGATAGTAGCAGGGATCGACCAATCTAACGAGATGATTGAAAAGGCCAAAAATAACTATCCCCAGCTTGAATTTGCAGTGGCAGATGCTAGAGATTTTCTAGTTAAAGAACCTTTTGATGTGGTTTTTTCTAATGCTGCATTGCATTGGATTCCGCAAGCAGATGCTGTTATTCATTGCATTTGGCAATCCCTCAAACCAGGCGGTCGATTTGTGGCGGAGTTTGGCGGTAAAGGTAATGTCAAAGCAATCGTTGATGCACTCAATAACGTTTTAAAAGAAATCGGTTATGCCGATGCTGACAAAATGAATCCTTGGTATTTTCCGAGTATTGGCGAATATAGCACTAAACTAGAAAAACAAGGTTTTGATGTAACTTATGCGGTGTTATTCGATCGCCCAACCCCTCTAGAAGGAGAAGCCGGAATCGGGAATTGGCTTAAAATGTTTGCCAGCAATTTTATTAGCGGGCTTTCTCTTGAAGAACAAATAAATGTGATTAAAGAAGTCGAGCAACGATTGCAACCAATTTTGTATCGCGATGGAACTTGGTATGCAGATTACCGGAGAATTCGGGTAGTTGCGATTAAAAATAAATAACTTTATTTGATTTGTCGATCGATCGAATATTAAAGCGATGCAGAGCCTCGTGTTCCCTAGTTCCCAGGCTCAGCCTGAGAACTAGTAACTGATGAAGTTAAGCATCATTGCTTAGAAATCGGGATACTTCTAAATGAAGGGAAGCAACTTCGGGATCGTTCTGAATAGCTGAATAATATCTCTTCTGCGAGTCAGTCCCCTCCTCTGACGGTAAAAGTAAATTACGTGCTTCTTTGAGCAGTTTATCTACTTGATTAAAGGTAACGGGTTCTTTAGCGCTGAGAGTTTCATCTACGAGGACGATAAACTGAGAGATGGGGCGCAGCCAGCTAAACCATTGGTCTTCGATCGCTAGTCGGAAAAACTCACCTTTAGATGGAATTTTTCCGTGAGAATATTCGTAAGTAATTTTCTCCGATTCGAGTAGTGCTTTGTGTAAACGCAACATCCCATTTCTTACGTTACGCAATTGTTGGATGGGAATTTCTTTTGGTATGTTATTGGCTTCCATCACGTCATGCTATGCCAGTCAGTACTTTTTCTATTTTGTCATATTAAAATTTGGTTGTGGTAATTTAAAAGATGGTAAATTTATAATGTTAGATAAAAGTTAAAAGGTGAAATATATAGCTTTATTGCTGTTATTGACGGTATGGTTAGTAATGGCACTTCCAGCAGAAGCGTCCTTCTGTCGTCAATTTAACGATCGCAAAATTTGCATTCTGAATATCCGGCGTAGCGCTAAGCATCACTGGGAATACAGGGTAACCATTAGTATTGATGGAGTGGCTCAGCCAAAAGAGGTATATAATTGTCGCGATCGCAAAACGGTGAAAAAGAATGGAACTGTTGTACCATTTGAAACCGATGCACCGGGCGACCTCATTTGTAACCTTGTTAACAAATAATCATGAATGAAGAATTTGGGGTAATTTCTAATCAATGGTTGGATTGGATAACAGTATTTGGCTATATAACTTTTATCGTATTTGTAATGTGGCGGGTGTTTGTTAGCAAATAAATTGAATACACTGAAAGCGATATCTAGTTGCGTTCAAAACCGTAAATCGTAGGTTGGGTTGAGTACAGCGAAACCCCACCTACAAAGTATACAACTAATTGAGGAAATATCAATGGCAACCAAAGAAGAACTTCGGCAAAACTTCGATCCTAGCGGTATTGGCGTTGACAATGGTAACTTGTTAGGGCTACCGTTTGACTACGATTCTGCCAATATCATCGTGTTCGGGATACCTTGGGAAGTAACGGTTTCCTATGGCTGCGGTACGGTGGCGGGAGCGAAAAGAGTTCTCGAAGCTTCTCGTCAATTGGATTTATATGATTTCGACTATCCCGATGGTTGGAAGGAAGGTATTTTTATGGATGAAATTCCTTCCCATATCGAACAAAAAAGCGAACTACTCAGACAAGATGCTGCTAAAATTATCGAGCAGATGGAAGAAGGAAAAAGCGTAGAAGAAGACCCGCACTTGTTGCAATTGCTGCAAAATATCAATCGGGAATGTGCTGATGTCAATCAATGGTTATTTGAGAGAGCTACGACTGCGATAAACCGGGGTAAACAAGTAGCAGTCATTGGTGGCGATCATAGCGTGCCTTTAGGAGCTATTCAAGCCTTAGCTCAACGTTATCCTAATTTTGGAATTCTGCATATTGACGCTCACGCAGATTTGAGAGACGCATACGAAGGCTTTGAATTTTCTCATGCTTCGATCATGTTTAACGTATTGAAGTTACCCCAAGTTACTAAGTTAGTGCAAGTGGGAATTCGCGATGTTTCTTTGGATGAAATAAATTTAATTAGAGAATCGGAAGAGCGAGTTTCTACTTATTTCGATCCTCACCTCAAACAAAAGGTTTATGGGGGAATGAATTGGTTAGAAATTTGTAGACAAATAGTGTCGGAATTACCAGAGCGAGTTTACATTAGTTTTGATGTGGATGGATTAGATCCTAAACTTTGCCCTAACACGGGAACACCAGTCCCCGGAGGTTTGGAATTAGAACAAGCTTTTTGTTTATTCCGAGAAGTGGTAAATAGCGGACGGCAAATTATTGGTTTTGATGTTTGCGAAGTGGGAGATGCTGAGTGGGATGGTAATGTGGGAGCAAGAGCGGTTTACAAGTTGTGTAATTTGATGAGTTTATCAAAGAAGGAGTCAGAATGAATTAAGTGGGAGTAGTGAAGTCACTACAAGCTATGGCGATCGAAAAATTGCCTTCCCCCATATGGATGAGTTATGACAGAACTAAAAGCTCTAACTCATCCTTCAGCTAGATGGCGTCCCTAGAAGAACAAATTACCCAACTGCAACAGGCGATCGCTACCCAAGAATCTCTGCGCCCCACGCTGGGCGATACCGTAGTCGATCTCACAATAGCTACCCTAACAGAAAAGCTCGACTCCCTCAAAGCCCAGCAAAAAGAAGCACCGGCTTGTGCAGTCCTTACCGCGCCAGAAGAACTACTCGCCAAAATCCAAAGTTACATCCCCAAGGAACTAGCTGAGAAAATTCGCGCGATCGGACGGATCGAAAACGAGCGCAGACAAGTTACAGTAATGTTTGCTGACCTCTCCGGCTTCACCGCTTTGAGCGATCGCCTCGATCCGGAAGAGGTGATGGAAATTGTCAATGCAGCGCTGAAAGAATGGGCGGAAGCTGTTTATGAATATGAAGGGTATATCGACAAATTCATCGGTGATGCGATTATGGCAGTTTTCGGCGCACCGATCGCACACGAAGATGACCCAGAAAGAGCTTTGCGATCGGCCCTTTCTATGCGAGAAAGATTGGAAAGTTTTAATCGCCGTTGGATCGATCGCCTAGAACAACCTCTATCGTTTCACATCGGCATCAATACTGGTACAGTTATTGCTGGTAGTGTCGGTACCGATTCCCGATTATCCTACACCGTCATGGGCGATGCCGTAAATGTTGCATCGCGATTGGAAAGTAGCGCCGACTCCGGTCAAATTTTAGTTAGTAAAGAAACATATCGCCTCACTTCGGAAGCGTTTACTTTCCAAATACTCGACCCCATTACTGTTAAAGGAAAACAGGAACCTCTAGCAGTATTTGAACTCCTCAGAGCAAAAATCAATCCCGGTAAATCGCGAGGATTGAAAGGATTAACTTCTAAAATGGTAGGGCGCGATCGCGAATTTAACCAATTGCGAGAAGTCTTGCAAGAACTAGAAGCAGGAGAAGGACGTATTGTTATTATTAGCGGTGAAGCGGGATTGGGCAAATCGCGCTTAATGGCAGAATGGCGATCGCTAATTGGAAATCGTGCTATTTGGTTAGAAGGGCGCTGTTTTTCGCACACCACCTCACTTGCTTACAGTGCTTTTCTCGATTTGTTTCGTCGCTATGCGGGAATTAAAGATGAAGATTCCGAAGAGATAGCACGCCAACGTTTGCAAAGTGCGATCGCACAAGTATTTCCAGATAATAAACAAGCTTTTGCCATCTTCGCCAATCTACTTGCATTGCGTCTTTCTCCTGAAGAAGCAGCGCTGCTTGCCAGTTTTTCAGCGGAAAGCTTGCGCCAAAAGCTAGAAGGATTAATTGAGGAATTTTTGACCTCTCCCCCTACCCCTCTCCTACCAGGAGAGGGGAGTCCGACTCCTACTCCTACTCCTACTCTTACTCCCCCCTTCCCTCGCAGGGAAGGGGGGCTGGGGGGGTTAGGTCATCCCACCGTGTTAGTTATTGAAGATATGCACTGGGCGGATCTTACTTCTGTAGAATTAGTAGAACGTTTGCTCCCACTCACAGGTAAAATACCTTTAGCGATCGTCTGTGTTTTCCGAAGACAATCTGACCAAAATCTCAAATCATTTCGCACATTTGTAAAGTCAAAATATAATGAAATATTTACCGAAATTTCCCTGTTACCTTTATCTGAAACATCCGCAATTCAATTAGTTTCTCAACTGCTTTCTCTACCAGAATTACCAGAAAAGTTAAAAAAGGTAATTTTGAGTAAAGCAGATGGCAATCCGTTTTTTGTAGAAGAAATCATTCGCTCTTTAATTGAACGAGGTATATTAATTCAGGATAAATCAGGAGAAGGTTGGATAGCAACGCCGTTAATTGAAAGCGTGACAGTACCGAATACCTTGCAGGGTGTGTTGATGTCGCGCTTAGATCGGTTGCCAGATGAAACGAAATGGTTGGTGCAACAAGCTTCAGTGATTGGCAGAGTTTTTCTGTATCGAGTATTGTTGCAAATAGCAGAAAATACAGTGGGGATTGAAGCCGAATTGTCTCATTTGGAGAGGGAAGAATTAATTAGGGAAAAGGCAAGAAATCCGGAAATTGAATATATTTTTAAACACGCGCTGACTCAAGAGGTAGCTTATCAGAGTTTGTTGAGTCCTCGGCGCAAGGAATTACATCGAAAAGTTGGGGAAGCAATCCAAGTTGTGTTTGCCGAAAGAATTAGTGAGTTTCACACTATTTTGGGAAAACATTTCTGGTTGGGTGAAGATTGGGAAAAAGCAGCGGATTATTTGATTAAGGCGGGTGATGATGCAGCGAAACTTTATGCTTATGTCGAAGCGAGGTTGCATTATGGTGATGCGTTGGATGCTTTGGCTAAATTGAGCGATACGATGGATAATTGCCGTCTGCGTATAGATACAATTATTAAACTTTGTAGCGTGTCTTATTATGCTGACAATTGGGAGCAGATGATTGCCCGTCTAAATTTAGCAGAAACTTTTCTACAGAAATTACCGAATCCATTACAAAGTTCAGACCGCCTGCGCCAAGGTCGTGTACACTACTGGATGGGTTGGGCATATTGCCATCTGCAAAACCAAATGGGCAATGGCAATGATTATTTGCAGAAAGCCTTGGCAACAGCACAAGAAGAAAGAGATGAAGAGTTATTAGCAGTTTGCTCAACTATTATTGGCTTAACTTTTTTAGCTCAAGGGAGATTCAGCAAAGCAGAGACTCTTATTTTATCAGCACTTACTCCTTTGGAAAAAGCTAACAGTCACTCAGACTTGATTCACGTAATGGGGAATCTGAGTATAGCCTTAGCTGCACGCGGAAAGTATACACAGGCACTGCCTATAGCACAACGCGCTCTCAATTGCGGGATACAAATAAGTAATCCTAGTAGAATTTCCCAAATCTATTTGTCCTTCTGTGTGGTTCACTTCCTAGCTGGAGAAATGCTGCAATCGCTCTGTGAAGTTCATACTGCAATCGATATTGCAGAACAATTTAACGATCTGGCAATTATCTATTGGCTATTAGGCTTTAGCGCTTGGGCATATAGCCGTTTGGGTAATCATAGCGCTGCTATTAAAAATATGGCTAAAGCAAAGGAAACTGCGAAAATTCTTGGTGGAAAGCTCGCTGCTACCGATTGGTTTGCAGCGGCTGATGCCGAAATTTCTCTCAACGCAGGTAACATTGAAGAAGCGCTCACCAAAGCACAAGAAGCAGTAGCTTATGCCAAATCAATAGATGGTATTTTCGCCGAAGGAATTGCTCATCGAGTTTGGGCAGAGGCACTTTTCAAATTAAAACTTAAAAGTCAAAAATCAAAAGAAGAAGAGGAAGAAATCTGGCAAGAAGTTCAGAGTCATTTATCTACCAGCTTGCAACTATTTGAAGAAGGCGATGCTCGTTTGGAAGCTGCCCGCACTCATATTGCTTGGGGCTTGATTTGTCGCGACAGAAATGATAAAGAAGAAGCAATTTACCACTTAGAAAAAGCCGCTTCTCAGTTCGAGGAATCCGAACTGACCCAGGAGTTAGAACGCACGCGCAAATATATAGAAGAAATTAATGTAATATCATGTCCGGTTGAATACTTATAATAAATTTTTTCCCGTAGGTTGGGTTGAACGGAGTGAAACCCAACTCCAACTTTAAGCGAGTGTTGGGTTTCGTTACTTCAACCCAACCTACAAATACTAAAGCGCAACAACATACCTCTATATTTAAAGATATCCGTGTTCTGCTAGGAAATTTGGCGTAATTTCTTCTAATGAAGAGTTTCCTTGAAGCGAGGGAGAACGCAGCAACTTTTCAATGTATTTGCCTAAAATATCTCCTTCCAAATTTACCCAATTACCGATTTTCAAATAGCAGAGATTGGTTTCGGCAAAAGTGTGAGGGATCACGGCTACTTTGAACCAACTGCCTTCGCGATCGCAATCTGCTACAGTCAAGCTAATCCCGTTAATGGCAATGCTGCCTTTAGGAATAATATAACGGGCGATGTTTGCCGGGGATCTAAAACTGATTTCCCAAGAATTTGCCGTTTGTTCTATAGTTTGCACCACACCGATCCCATCTACGTGACCGGTGACGAAATGACCCCCTAGCTTGCTACCTACTCGGACGGCGGTTTCTAAATTAACCCAACTATTTTCTAGCTGCGTTCGTTCTAAAGTCGTTCTTCGGAGGGTTTCTGGGGAAGCATCAGCGACAAAACCCCCTGAGTAAATTTCTACTACGGTTAGACAAACTCCATCCACCGCTACACTATCGCCAATTGCCAAATCTTGTAAAATTAGATCTGCCGTATGAGGAGCGCAAGAGATTTGTAGTTTATCGTCACCTTGCAATTTTATGGTACCTAAGCTTTGAATTAATCCTGTAAACACGTTGTTTTAAAGAAATTTAATCTGTTTAGCCAATTTATGCTTTATTTTGTCCTGCGATCGTACCACTGATCCGTTTGGGAAGTTTAATTTTTCCATCAAATTACCGGAGCCGTTGTTAGGATCGACGACAAGATCAGGGCATACTGGGTGTAAAGCCCTTTTTATGAAAACCTGCTCGGTTGACTTAAGCTAGGTTGACTGCCAAGATTTGGTCAATCGATTAACTCACTATAATCACAAGTACATTGGTGTCTGCCCCAAGCTGCCCAATACCACTCTATCGTTTAAGTTTAACCATCCTTAGCCAAGGTATTCTAGAGGCCAAGCCAATGATTGAAATGAAAGTCGCTGGAATTGCACTCGATGCAGTCACGCGCAGTCCAATTGTGCTTCTCAAAGACTCGACAGACAGACGCGCTTTGCCGATTTACATAGGTCAAGATCAAGCCAAATCAATTATTGGTGCTTTGGAAAACCAAACGCCTCCTCGTCCTCTCACCCACGATCTAATCGTGAATATGTTTGACGCCTGGGGAATGACTCTGGAACGAATCGTCATCCATTCGTTACAAGATAATACGTTTTATGCGATTCTAACCCTGCGCCACGGCGAGGTAAAAAAAGATATTGATGCTCGACCTAGTGATGCGATCGCAATCGCCCTCCGTACCCGTAGCCCGATTTGGGTGATGGAAGAAGTAGTTGCTGACGCTTCCATTCCTGTCGATCGAGAAGCTGATGAAGCTGAAAGACAAGCCTTTCGAGAATTCGTCGATAAAATCAGACCAGAAGATTTTACCAAACGAAAAGGCTTTAGTAACGGAGAAGCATAATAATTTTAGATTTTGGATTTGAGATTTTAGACTGGAAGTACTGGTCACGAGCAGTTCGATCGACAGCTTAAACCGGAAATCTTAAATCGGAAATCTCAAATCGAAAATCGACAAATGCGATATCGGCGGTTCGGTAAAACTAATTTACATCTCTCAGTCTTGTCACTGGGAACCATGCGCTATTTGGAATCCCCAGAAAATGCCATTCAAACAATTCAGCAAGCTGTAGCATTAGGAATAAATCATTTAGAAACCGCGCAGGGATATGGCAAAAGCGAACAATATTTAGGGGCGGCTGTTCGATCGGGTTTGGGAGTTGAGCGATCGCAAATCCACATTAGCACCAAGATTACCCCCCAAGCTAACCCCGACACCATTCGCCGCCATATCGACGAATCCCTCCAGCGCCTAGATGTAGATTACATAGATTGTCTGGCAATTCATGGCTTAAACACCTGGGAACACTTAGACTTAGTAAAAAGTCACTGCATTCCAGCGATCGAAGAAGCACTAGCAGACGGCAGAATACATCACTTTGGCTTCTCCACCCACGGCCCTTTAGAAGTAATTTTAGCCGCTATCAACACCGATTTATTTTCCTTTGTCAACCTACATTATTACTATTTTTTCCAACGCAATGCCCCAGCAATTCAGCTAGCCCACGCAAAAGACATGGGCATTTTCATCATCTCACCAGCCGATAAAGGAGGACTTCTCTACACCCCACCAATTACCCTCAAAGACTTGTGCGACCCCTTTTCCCCCTTAGAATTAACCTATCGATTTTTATTAAGCGATCCGAGAATTACCACCCTCAGCATCGGTGCTGCTAATCCACAAGAACTCGCTCAACCTTTGAGTTTAGCAGACAAAGATTTTCCCCTCACATCATTAGAATTAGCAGCATTTGAACGCTTACAAAATCATCAAAATAAAGTTTTAGAAACCAGCAAATGCAGTCAGTGTTATGAATGCCTCCCTTGTCCGGAAAACATCAACATCCCGGAAGTATTGCGGTTGCGAAATTTAGCAGTTGGTTATGATATGAACGCTTATGGAAAATACCGCTATCAAATGTTTGAAAATGCCGGACATTGGTTTCCCGGAATGAAAGCTAACCGATGTACTGAATGCGGCGATTGTCTTCCCAAATGTCCGGAAAATCTCGATATTCCCGCACTCCTAGAAGACACTCACCAACGGCTAAAAGGAAGCAATGGTAGACGACTTTGGCAAGATTGAGGAAATGTTATGAACATAAGAGCGTATTTGAGAAATTTTAGATCCTCCCTAACCCCCCTTAATAAGTGGGGAACTGAATTGAAAGTCAAAGTCCCCCTTTTTAAGGGGGATTTAGGGGTATCGAACGCCCGATGCTATTCGGAAACATCTCTTTTTAAAGAATCTCTAAGACAGGACATTTTAGATATAAGAAAAAAGAAAATATCGAATTTTAAATCCTTTATTCAAAGCCATATACTGATAGCACTATTTCTCTTACTTCCCTCTGGAATGTTACAAGCACAAACACCCGTTCCCGTACCCGCTCAAACTAACATTCCAGACCTCAATAAATGCGAAAATATCATTACAGACGAAACAATTTCTCAATTTGGATTGACAAATCCCAGCTTTTGGTGGACAAATGAAAGATTTGGCGGACAGTTACTAGATAGTTGGTTAGTTTGTCGCAACGATCGTCAATTAAACTTAATTGTAAATCGGCAAATCTGGACGTTACTCGACTACTTAGAACGTTATGAATTCGTCCATCATTTCGGTACGACAGCTAGAGAATACGGCTATAACGTTCGGGTTTTAAATCCACAACAAACACTGCTAGCTTCTTACACTTGTAATCATAGCGCTACCCCTACTACTAACTGCAATCTTTGGATTGATAGTTTTGGTAGGGAAGGTTTCCGAAGACGCTTACTTACTGGAGAGGAGTAATAAACAAACATCGACTTTTAAATCGACGTACAGAAAACCAGTTTTTTGGAAAAACTGGGTTTCTAGAAAACTGCTCGCATTTCAATTCATTGAAAAATTAAGAAACCCAAACTGCAAGACGGAAGCAGAAGCATTGAGTAATCTTAGCGAGGCTTTGTCGCTGCATTTTGAGCCACCAGCAGATTTGACTACGCGCAGACTAGAATCGATGTGCAATAAGCGTGCCATAGTTCCCCGTGAATTAATTACTCTTTCAACTTAGGGAAACCCTCAATGTGTAACTATCTGATTCCCCTGCAACTATCAAAATCTTGCGATCGGTTTTCCATCTGTTGGTTGTAAATCATCCCAAACAGAATAGAATCGAGACTAATGCTTTGCGCGATCGCCTTTTTTGCGGAAATACAGCCCATTTGCTCCAACTCAATCATTAGACTTCTCCAGAAATTAAAAATATTATACCAAGCAGTATTTTTACGCAGATAAAGACAGATAAACGCAGATAATAAAGCAATTTGTTCGGCAAATTTTTCCCCAATTCTTAGCTATATAATATTAGTTGGCAAGAAAAATAGGTTTTTAATGAACGAAGCACAAAAAAAATTACTCGCTCTCGAAGAGAGCATAGAAGTTCGCGTGCAGGATATTCGTGCTTCCCGTGACTGGTGGCCGTGTCGTCGGGGATGCGATCGATGTTGTCGTCAACTAGCACAACCTCCCGAACTTAGTTTACAGGAATGGGTGCGAATTGATGAAGCAGTGGCGGCACTACCTGCATCCATCCGTGCTGAAATCGAGCAGAAAATCGATAAACTTCTGGTAGAAATAGCAGAAAACACAGTTAGTTCACAGGTTGTTTGTCCCTATCTCGATGAACGTGAAGGTGCTTGTCGGATTTACGAAGCACGTCCGATTGCCTGTCGCACCTATGGCTATTTCGTTGCTCGCGATGGTAATGATTACTGCCAAATTATTGAAAATGAATTGTCTTCTCGTACCGATACTGCTACCAATATTATCTGGGGAAATGCCGAATCTATTCGCCATGAAATTGAAAAAAATTGTGGAGTATCGATTCCCTTTGATGTGCATTATCAGGGTTTGAATTCTCGATCGCTCGGAATTGCATAGTCACTATTTTCATTCAGCAACACCATGAAAAGTACAATAAGAATTGTCGATTACACAAACGAACATCGTTGGGGAATTCGCAGAATTCTCGAACGTATAGGTTGGGCAGAGCAATACATTATTGCCAGCGAACATAATGCCGATCTGTTCTCTCAAAATTCCGATATCTACAACGCATACATTGCTATTCACGACGATATAGCGATCGGATTTATCTACGTGCAATTCCACGTATGGAATCAACTGGCTCAAATTGAAGGATTGGCAGTCGATCCAACCTATCACAGACAAGGTATAGCAACAGCATTGGTAGAGAAAGCAGAAGAATTTGCACATCTCAAAAAGGCACGAGGCATTTATGTTGATACACCCATTTCTAATGTTAAAGGACGAAGTTTCTATGAAGCTGTTGGTTATCATTTTGCCTACGCTATGCCACGTTATTATGAAGACGATCTGGATGGAGTAACGTATCAAAAGTTTTTTTGACGGGAGCCTGTACTCCGAATTGTTTAATTCAAAATTAATCTTCTTCTTAATGCAAGTATTTTGAATTTTGAATTCAAAAAATGGTCAAGGCGGTTAAGACATTCTTAATTGTTGAAATTTTTACCCCTAGTCCCTACCTATATGTTGCAAATTTCTAGAACAGTCGCTATTCCAGAAGATGAGATCGAAATGAGTGCCGTTCGCTCTCAGGGAGCCGGGGGGCAAAATGTCAATAAGGTGGCGACGGCAATTCATCTACGTTTTGATATAATCGCTTCTTCATTACCCGATCGCTACAAAGAGCGGCTGTTGAAATTGAACGACCAACGCCTTACCAAAGAAGGTGTGATTGTCATTAAAGCCCAAGAACATCGCACTCAAGAACAGAATCGAGAAGAAGCATTGCAACGATTGCAAGATTTGATTAAAAGTGCGATCGCAGTTCCCAAACCTCGAAAAAAGAGTAAACCAACGCGCAGTTCTCAACAGAAACGTCTGGATAGCAAAACTAAGCGATCGCAAATCAAAACTCTGCGCTCTAAAGTCACTGATGACTGAGAGATACTAACAGTATTTAATTACAACATCTGCAAAGAAACGGGTTTAGTTGGTGGTGGAAACGCAGTATCCAAAGCAGCCAATTCATCAGCACTCAATTCCAAATTCAAAGCCGCATAATTCTGTTCTATATGCTCGATTCGACTAGATTTAGGAATCGCAATTACATTTTCTTGATGTAAAACCCAAGCTAAAGCTATTTGAGCGGCAGTAACTCCCCGTTGTCGTGCTAGAGTATTGAGCGTGCGGTTGTTGAGCAAGCGACCTTGTTCGATGGGAGAATATGCCATAATTGGAATGCGATGTTCTCGACACCAAGGTAGTAAATTCCATTCAATTCCTCGACGCATCAAATTATAGAGGACTTGATTAGTTGCGACCGCGTTTCCTCCCTTCAATTGGCTGACTTCTTTCATATCTTCCACATCAAAATTACTCACCCCATAACTGCGAATTTTGCCAGCTTGTTGCAGAGTTTGAAATGCTTCTAACGTTTCTGCCAACGGGATAGAACCGCGCCAGTGCAATAGGTAAAGGTCGAGGTAGTCTGTTTTCAATCGTTTGAGACTGCGATCGCAGGCTGCGATTGCGCTACGCGCACTGCCGGAGGCAATCGTACCTTGTTTTGAGGCATTATGAGGGTAAACTTTGCTGACTAAAAAGACAGACCCACGACGAGAAGCTATTGCTTGCGAAATCACTTCTTCTGCGCCGCCTTCCCCATACATTTCAGCAGTATCGATCAAAGATAAACCTACATCAATTCCATGACGCAAGGCATTAATTTCGCTTTGTCGATTTTTAGCATTTTCTCCCATCTGCCAAGTACCCATACCAAGCACGGGAATTAGTTGTCCAGAAGGTAATTCAAGAGTTCGCATAGCAGTTTTCATCCTTTAGTCGGTTAATATTGTTGGGATAAATGATAAACAATCGAGGCGAAAATTATCATGAACTTAAGAAGGATCGTTTTAGCCACTGTTTGCAGTTTACCGTTTTCTTTATCTCTATCATTTGCAGCAGGAGGGACACCAAGACAGACCAACCGTGTCAAGCTTATTTAAACGCTAGTCGAGGAATTGATGATGAGAACAATAACTGTCCGATCGCGGTAGGAAATTGTTCAATTCGAGGAACTTTTTTTAAGTAAAACTTTTTTTATTAAGCAAATCAAAAGTAAAGATTTATTGCTCAACCCGGAAACAGAGTGGGCAGTAATGGTGAAGGTTTTAATAATTGAGTAAGTAGCATCAGTTACCTGATGCCTAATATCTGTGGGAAGAAAAATCATGCAACCCATTAGCAAGATTGCCAGAACTGCCCTCCAGTTCGTACTTGCACTCACACTCCTCCTGGGAATGGCAGGGTGTAATATATTCAACATTGGCGGTAACCAGCCACTCCCAACGGTTGCACCTCTACCCCTCCCTCAATTACCAGACTGGATAGAACAAATCAGTCCCCTTGGCGAAGCAGAACCGCTCGCCCAAATTCGCATCCGCTTCAAAGAACCACTAATTCCGGTTCAAAGTCTTGATAATCCTGACCAAAAAAACTTATTACAAAAATTTGAGATATTGCCCCCTTTACCCGGACAATTTCGCTTTTTAACTCCCCGTATGGTGGGATTTCAAGCCGATAAAGCCTTGCCAAAAGCTACCAGAATTAAAGTAACTCTCAAAGAAGGATTAGCCGATTTAAACAATCATCGTTTAGCGCAAGATTTAGCTTGGACTTTTCAAACCGAACCAATTAAATTAACCAATTTACCCAAGTGGAAAGAAACACCTGATTCCGAACCACAACCAATTGATATTAAACCAAATTTAAAATTTACATCTAATGTAGAACTCGATTTAAATTCATTAAAAAAACACTTAACTTTCGCACCAGAAGGTAAAAATCAAAATCTTCCTTTAAAAGTAGACTTATCCAAACCAAAAACCGAAACAGAGAACCAGACACCCGCCGAAAACTTCAACCCTGCCACCCAAGAATGGAACTATATCATCACGCCGCAACGCACATTAGAAAAAGCCACCAGTTATCGATTAGAATTTGCTTCCGGAATTCTGCCAGCGCGGGGAAATTTACCTACTGAAACAGATATTGCTAGCGAGGTGAAAACTTACCCACCCCTAGCATTTGAAAAATTAGATTTTTTCGGACAACCGGACGTAAGTGGCGCTTATGGACGTTTTGTAAAAGGTGCTGCCCAACTAAAATTTAATAACAACTTAGTAGCGGAATCGGCAATTGAAAATATTAAAATCGATCCCCAACCAAAATCCACACCTCGACTGGTGCAAATTTACGATGGAGAAAAATTTGTTAACCTCAATCCTTGGTCATTAGAACCAGCAAAAACTTATACAATTACCGTTGGTGCTAACCTTAAAGATAAATTCGGTCAAACATTAGGCAAACCAGTTAAATTACAATATCAAACTGGTGATGTCGCTGGAGATATCTGGACACCGACCGATTTACATATCTTCCCATCTGGTAAAAACTTACAATTAAATATTTCCACAGTTAATTTACCAGAATCTCAATACAAAGCAGCTTATCGGGTAGTAGAACCAACGGATTTAGTATTTGTTGATTCCGCTTATCCGAGAGATAGTAAAACCGATTTATTACCGCCGAATAATACTTGGCAAACGTTTAGAGTGTCGGGTCGAAAAAATCAACCTACTAATGTTGCCGTTCCTTTACGAGAAAGACTCGGTGGCGCGACAGGAATGTTAGCTTATGGCATTCAAGCACGTACCAATCGCTATCAAGAAAACGGGCAACAAAAATGGCGAGAACCTACTACTTATGGCATGGTGCAATTAACCAATTTGGGAGTATTTGCCCAGTGGTTTCCCGACTCTGGTTTAATTCGCGTCAATCATCTTTCTGATGGTTCCCCAGCCGGAAATGCAACTGTCGAAATTTACGAATCAAAATTAGAAGCAAAAACCAAAGAACCTGTCGAACCTTGCGCCGTTTCTCAAACCGATGGAACGGGTATTCTGTTGCTAAATAAGCAGAATTTCCAAGGATGTATGAAATCGGCAACGGGATTTAATAACCCGCCAAGTTTATTAGTAATTGCCCGTGAAGGTAAAGATTGGGCGTTTACTCGTACCAATGAGTATAGCGGTTCTTACGATTACGGAATTGATGCGGGATGGTCAAGCAATCAACCGGAATCGCGAGGAGAAATCTTTTCCGATAGGCAGCTTTATCAACTAGGAGAAAAAGCTTGGTTTACAGGAGAAGCTTACTATCTGCAAAATGGTGCAATCAAACAAGATAAAAATGTTGATTATCAGGTACAACTGAGAAGCCCTGATGGGAAAGAAACTAATTTAGGAACGCAAAAAACAAATGAATTTGGTACGTTTTCTTGGCAATTACCGATTGATAATAATCAACCTTTGGGTTATTACTCTGTAACTGCTAAAGGAAAAACCGGGGCGGAAATTTTCGGAACTTTCCGAGTAGCGGAATTCAAACCACCGAATTTTAAAATTGCCCTCAATTTGGATAAAGAATTTGCCTTGATTGGTCAAGATATAGAAGCGACAGCTACTAGCAACTATCTATTTGGTGCGCCCGTGGAAAGTGGCAAAACAAATTATTATGTTACTCGTTCCCAAACTAATTTTATACCGAAAGGTTGGGAACAATTTTCTTTTGGTAGGCAGTGGTTTTGGCCGGAAGAAAGCCCTAGCGTACCTAGTGATGTTTTGCAGGTTAAGGGTGTTTTAGATAATCAAGGTAAAGGCAAACAAATCATCACGGTAGCGAAGGATTTACCTTATCCGATGACTTATCGGGTAGACGTACAAGTTTCTGATGTTTCTAATTTATCGGTTGCTGATTCCAAAACATTTACCGCACTGCCAAGTAACCGTTTGATTGGGTTGCAAAGCAATTTTGTGGCAGATGTTAATAAACCTTTTCCGATTCAAGTCATCGTGACCGACCCTACAGGTAAAGTAATGGAAGGGCAGAAGGTGCGGGTGGAATTGCAACAGATAAAATATAGCAGCGTCACCCAAGTAGTAGAAGGGAGTTTAACGCCGCGAGATCAAGTAGAATATAAAACTGTTGCGAAAACGGAAGTGGTTTCTGGTAACGCACCGAAGTCAGTTTCTCTCACTCCTACCGAATCGGGTTCTTATCGAATTCAGGCAAACTTTACGAATGCGAAAGATGATTTAAGTGCTACTGATTTTCAGATTTGGGCAACTGGAAATGATTTAGTTAGTTGGGGTAATCGATATCAAAATAATCGATTGGAAATTAAACTGGATAAGGAAACTTACAAACCGGGTGAAACTGCTACTTTACTGATTCAATCTCCTTATCCGGAAGCGGAATTACAGTTTGCCGTGATTCGCAACAAAATTCTCTACCGCACGATTCAAAAAGTAAAAGGTGGTGCGCCGCAAATTCAGTTTCAAGTTACTCCTGATATGGTGCCTAACGCAGCAGTAGAAGCGGTACTGGTGCGTCAGGGAAAACCTTTATCGCAAGCCGAAAATGAAAATTTGAATGAGTTGGTACGAATTGGTTTTGCACCTTTCAATACTAATTTGGATGATAAATATTTGAAGGTAGAAGTTACACCTCAACAACCTACTTTGGAACCGGGTACGGAAGAGACTTTGCAATTCAAACTTTCTGATAATCGGGGAAATCCGGTGAAGGGACAGTTGACGGTAATGGTAGTTAACGAATCGGTGTTGCAATTAAGTGGTTATCGTCCGCCTGATTTGGTGAAAACTGTTTATGCAGCGCAACCGATTTCTACTCGTTTTAACGATAATCGTCCTGATGTGGTGTTGCAAACTTTATCTTCTCCTTTAGAAAAAGGTTGGGGTTATGGTGGTGGATTATCCGCAGGCGCTGCAAATACTCGCACTAGGACTGATTTTCAACCTGCTGCTTATTACAATGGTTCGCTGTTAACTGATGAAAACGGATTAGCGCAAATCACTTTTAAATTACCCGATGATTTGACTACTTGGCGGGTGATGGTGGTGGCGACTGATGGTAATTTGCGATTTGGTAACGGTGACGCTACTTTCGTGACTACTAAATCGCTGATTTCTAATCCTGTTGTACCGCAATTCGTGCGATTAGGCGATCGCTTTGATGCTGGTTTGTCGGTAACAAATAATACTCAGCAAAAAGGTAACCTGGCTATTTCAGGAGAACTCAGCGGCGGTATCCAATTTACTCAAAACAAAACCCTGCAAACTCAAGCAGAATCCGGTACTCGCGCTTACCGCTTCCCGATGGTGGCTAGTAGCACTGGCACAAGCGAGGTAAAATTTACAACTCAGTTAGATAATGCTGCCGATGCTTTTGCCGTTCCTCTAGAAGTAAAATCTTTACAAATTACCGAACAAGTTGTGGAAACTGGCGTCACGACTAACCAAGTCAAGATTCCGGTCAAAGTCGATAACAACGTGGCTAATGATACTGGTGGTTTAGAAGTGCAAATTGCTAGCAGTTTGATTCCCGAAATTACCGCACCTGCCAAACAGGTTTTTGATGAAGATGATTTGCCTTTCCTGGAACCTGCTGCCAGTCAATTATTGATTGCAGCTAACTTGCAAATTTTGAGGGAAAAATATCAGCAAAGTGTTGCTAATTTCAATATCCAACAACAAGTTACTCAAGCTTTAGAACGGCTGCAAAAATTGCAACAACCTGATGGTGGTTTTGGCAGTTGGCCGGGAGACCAGACTTCCGATCCGTTTGTTTCTCCTTATGCCGCAGAAAGTATTGCTAGTGCGTCTGCCGCCGGACTGAAAGTTAATCCGGCAATGGTAAATAGCTTGAAGTCTTATTTACAGAAAATTCTGGCAGACCCCGGTCAATATGATTTTTGCAAACAAACACTTTGCAGAAATCAAGTGCGATTGTCTGCGTTAATGGCTTTAGCAAAAATGGGAGATAAACGCAATGAGTTTGTGGCAGATATTTACGCACAGCGCAATAATTTTGATGCGGTAACTCAGATTAAGTTAGCGCGTTATTTGTCTTCGTTACCTGAATGGCAAGATGAAGCGAAAACTTTACTTAATCAAATTCAAGAAACGATTTATGAAACTGGTCGCACTGCAACGGTAAATTTACCGCAGCGTTGGGGTTGGATTAGTTCGCCAACTACTGCACAAGCACAAGCTTTGCGGTTGTTTATTTCCCAAGACAGTCAACCGGAAATTTTAGATCGGTTAGTGCAAAGTCTGTTATCTTTGCGAAGAAATGGCATTTGGCCTAGCACTTATGATAATGCAGAAGCGCTGACTGCTTTGGTGGAATACGCGCAGTTGCAACCGACGCCACCGAATTTTACGGCGACGGTAGAACTGGCGGGTAAACGGTTAGCATCAACGCGATTGGAAGGTTATCGCCAACCTAATTTTGAAGTGAATTTACCAATTGCAGATTTACCTCGCGATCGAAAAGATTTGGTCTTGAAAAAATCCGGTCAAGGTACCCTGCACTATTTGGTAAGTTATCGCTATCGCTTAGAAGGGAATCAACCGGGTAGGCTGAATGGATTGCGGGTAGTGCGAGAAGTTCGTCCGGCGAATCAGGATAAAGTACTACGTCGAATTGGACTTTTTGCGGTTGACAAACCTTTGAGTTTAGGAGTTGGTCAAGTGTTTGATATTGGTCTGGAAATCGTGACAGATCATCCAGTGGATCATGTGGTTATTACAGATTATTTACCTGCGGGATTAGAAGCGGTGGATAATAGTTTTCAGACATCTACGCCGTACTTCCAAGCGCAAGGAGATAGCTGGGAATTAGACTATAAAACGATATACCGCGATCGCATTATCGCTTATGGCGATCGCTTAGAAGCAGGAGTCTACAGCCTGCACTACTTAGTTCGGTCTGTCACTCCTGGAAAATTTGTTTGGCCTGGTGCAGAAGCTCGCTTACAATATACTCCAGAGGAATTTGGCCGATCGGCCTCTTCCGAGTTAGTTATATCAAATCAATCAAAGTAAAACTTTCATTGATTAACTAACAAATCAATAGTTCGCGCTCTTACTTATACCACTTAAGGGTGATTTTAAGAGTAAATTTTGCATGGTTGAGTTAAAACAGAATAACCAAGAAAGTTTTCTAGAATAGCTAAACTTATGCTACTTAAACATCAAACGAAAACGCGATCGAGCTTTTTTGGCAGTAAAAAAACTTTCCACGTACTCACAGATTATATTATTCTCAAACAGACTTGAGAAACCAAGTAAAAATTACCACAAATCTGGGATTTTTTGTTTAGCTATTGGCAAGGAGCTAAGGTAATGACCGTGATGTAAAATCCGAGTTTGGTAACTTTGAAGTATTGATGAATTTACTGATAAAAATTCGAGCGGTGTCTAGTATGATTACTGACTTTACCCGTTTTAATAGATACTTCACCACAAAGTAAGAAAAGTAGGTTAAATAAAATATAGCGACTGCTTCAACTTGATGGCAAAAGTAGTAAATTTGGGAAAAGTAGGGAACAATCTACATCAGGGTATTATGAAACAGAGAACTGACTTAGCAAACCATCCCTGTCAATCGATGAATATTGATGAAATTGTAGAGGCTGTAGAAAAGACCATTTTATATCGTCCGCTCAATCCCCTAGAAAGATTGATATTACGTCAGTCTTGGCTTGGACAAGATTATAAAGAGATGACACAAAATGCTCGCTATGGTAGCAACTATATCAAGGAAGTTGGTTCTCAGTTGTGGCGGGAGCTTTCAGACGCATTGGGGCAAAAGGTAACCAAAAAAAATATACATATAATTTTAAGTCATCATGAATTAAACCGCACAAATAACCCAGAAAATCAAGAAGAACAAGCATTAACCAGTGAATTACGACCAAAAAGCAATTATCCGGTTTTACATGAATTTCACAAAATAAAGTATCCGAGCGAACCCGTACCTTTTAATTCCCCTTTGTATGTCAGTCGTCCTCCAGTGGAAGAACTTGCTTACCGAGAAATTAACAAATCCGGATGCGTTATCCGGATCAAAGCACCCAAAAAAATGGGAAAGAGTTCTTTACTCAATCAAATTATCGCTCATTCCAGTGAAAAAGGTTATAAGATAGTCTATTTAGACTTTCAAGAAGCAGAACAAGCCGTGTTTGCTTCTCTCGATAAATTTCTCCGTTGGTTTTGTGCCAATGTGAGCAGAAGCTTGAATCTAAGTAGCAAGCTGGAGGAATACTGGGATGAAGATATGGGCAGTAAAGTAAGTTGTAAAATTTACTTTGAAGGATATCTGCTAGAGGAAATCGATCGGCCAATAGTGTTGGCCTTGAATGAAGTAAATCGAGTTTTCGAGCATCCTACCATTGCTCAAGACTTTTTACCAATGTTGCGATTTTGGCACGAACAAGGACAATCGGTAGAAGCTTGGCAAAAACTGCGGTTAGTAGTCGTTCATTCGACAGAAATTTACATTCCTCTCAAAATAAATCAATCTCCTTTTAATGTCGGATTATCTATTCAGTTACCGCCGTTTAATTTGGAACAAGTAAAAGATTTAGGTAGACGCTACGGGCTGAATTGGACAAATAGCAATGAAGCTCAGAAACTCATGGAAATAGTCGGCGGACATCCCTATTTAGTGAGCATTGCACTTTATCACTTGTGTCAGGGAGAGATCACATTGGATGAATTATTGCGAACTGCACCGACACAAGCTGGTATTTATCGCGATTATTTACGATCGCATTTAGCAATGTTACGAGATGAACCTGCTTTAACCTCTGCTTTCCAACAAGTTGTCAGCCAAGATGGAAGCGTGCCATTAGAAGCGATCGCAGCTTATAAACTAGAAAGTATGGGATTAATCCAACTAGAAGGAAATTTGGCTAAACTCAGCTGCGAACTGTATCGTCTTTATTTTCGCGAACAACTCGGTTTCGGTCAAGCATTAGGCGGTATCTTATTTTCCTAAATCTTCACCCTGTCTGAACGAGCAAAAAATCGACGATGGGGAGATTGGCAATTCGATCGCAACATTAAAAATATCCAAATAAAGGGGCGTAATTATTAAATTTAAAATCAAAAATTTAAAATCGCTCTGCTTTTTTACGCGATTAATTTCAAATTAAAACGGCTATCTTTATAATGTAGGGGCGGGTTTTGCTTTTAATCTTATGGATGAGAGTTCAAATATTTCGGCTAAACCCGCCCCTACCCACTCTGTATCAATCATTTTTCAACATTCAGGAAGTGAATACATCTAAATCATCAATTCTGGCTCCTGAACCATAAAAAATGTTTTTTTGTTTCGATGCCAGATTGGTAGCTATTTAAACCAAGTATCTATATAAAGATTCACTAATCATAAATAAAGTTATTTTTAATGAAAAAGTCCGAAAAGTAGGAAAAGTATTTTGATAACTAAGAGAGCAAAAATACGATCGACTTCTCTGCTAAATTGATAATATTGTTCAGGCTGTTAATCTTATAGGCTATCAACCTAAATTAAAATAACTTTATCAAAGAACAAGAGGCGGGAGAAAACCCGATCGTGCTGTGCAAATTTTATTGGCAATTTTGGCTAAGAGTATCAGTTATTTTGATAATGGTAGGAAACCCATTTAAACTGTTAGCGCAATCTCCTCCCAATCCGATTATCCCTAGAGAACCTGAGTTACCAGTACCTAACCTACCCGTTCCCCAACCAAATCCCCTAGAACCGTCTCAATCTACGCCAGTACAACCCGCACCCGTACCGGAAAGTTCTCAAACGATCGTAGTAGAACGGTTTGAATTTGAGGGAAATACAGCTTTTAGCGACGAAACTTTAACAGCAGTTACCCAACCTTTCATCGGTAAACCCATTACTTTTGCCGAACTGCTACAAGTGGAATCAGCGATTACCCAAAAATATGTAGAAGCTGGTTATATTAATTCAGGAGCGGTGATTCCAGCTAACCAAAGTTTTCCCCAAGATCGGGCAGTTGTAAGAGTGCAAATCGTAGAAGGTGGTTTGGCAGAAATCCGAATTACGGGTAATCGCCGCTTAAATTCCGCTTACGTTCGATCGCGTTTAGCCATCGCCACCAAACCCCCCCTCAATCGCGATCGCTTATTGGAAGCACTCCAATTACTACAACTCGATCCGTTAATCGAAAGTATCTCAGCCGAACTTCAACCGGGAGTAATTCCATCATCAAGCCGATTAGAAGTCCGAATTAACGAAGCAGACACCTTTGATACGGAAATCGTTCTCGATAACGAAAGATCTCCGAGTGTCGGGAGTTTTCGGCGCGGTATTCGCATCAGAGAAAGAAATTTAACCGGTTTGGGAGATGCGATCGAACTTTCCTACGCCAACACCGATGGTAGCCATGACTACGACGTTAACTACACCATACCGATTAATTCTCGCAACGGTACGATCGGATTAGGTGCTAGTTATACGGAAACCGAAGTGATCGAACCACCATTCGATCGCATAGATATAGAAGGAAAATCCCTCTACCTCAATGTCAGTTTCCGCCAACCCCTGATTTTAAAACCAACGCGAGAATTTGCCTTGGGGGTAACTGCATCCCACCAACAAAGTCAAACTTTTATCCAAGAAGAACCATTTCCCTTAGCAGCAGGTGCAGATGAAGAAGGAAGAACCAGAATTTCCGCCGTGCGCTTTTTCCAAGATTACGTACAGCGTAACCCAAAAGAAGTATTTGCCGCGCGATCGCAATTCAGCCTCGGTTTAGACCTTTTCGATGCCACAATTAACGAAGAAGCACCAGACGGACGCTTTTTTGCATGGCGGGGACAAGCCCAATACGTGCGCCAGTTAGCCCCACAAACATTATTACTCTTTCGTGCCGACGCCCAACTAACCCCCGATTCCCTAGTATCGTTAGAACAAATTGGATTGGGCGGGCTCCGCAGCGTGCGCGGTTATCGCCAAGATATCCTGCTGACGGACAACGGCGTATTTTTCTCATTAGAAGCACGCATTCCGATTCTCAGGGTACGAAACTTGTCCGGTGTTTTACAAGTTGCCCCATTCGTCGATTTTGGCGTTGGTTGGAATAATCGCGATCGCACTCCTTTAGATAAAAATACCTTAGCTGGCATAGGTTTAGGGTTGCTTTGGCAAATGGGCGATGATTTTTCAGCACGCATAGATTATGGCATTCCCTTAATTGATGTAGATTCGGGCGATCGAACATTGCAAGAAAAAGGCTTTTATTTCCAAATTCGGTACAATCCTTTCTAGAAATCCGATCTAGTAATGGGTTTATATCATTACTGTAAGAGTTAAGCTTTAAATTTTGACCGCAGATAAACGCAGATAAGAGAGTGATTTTTTCAGGTAAAACCGAACGTGATATGATAGCAAATCTGGGTGAAAAACTCCCTTTATAATGAACCGATCCAGACACAGAAGACGCAGAGAAAATGAAGAATCCGAGCAAGCCGTGCAACCATTAGAAAATTATGTTATTGATATAAAAGAAAAAATGTTATGAAGTTAATCAAGCGATCGCCTTTTTTTCATAAAATTTTTACATCCACTACTACAACCTTAATTTGGTTAGCTGCCTCTTCCGCCGCACCAGCACAAATTATTCCTGATGCCACTTTGGGCAATGAAAATTCACAAGTAATACCTAATATCCAAATTAACAATATAGATAGCGATCGCATAGATGGCGGTGCGATTCGCGGTAATAATTTATTTCACAGCTTTCAAGAATTCAACATCCCAGAAGGAAGAGGCGCTTACTTTTCCAATCCTCATAATATTACCAATATTCTCACTCGCATTACAGGTACAAATCCTTCTAATATTTTCGGAACATTAGGAGTATTGGGGAATGCTAACTTATTTTTAATTAATCCCAACGGCATTGTTTTCGGGCCAAATGCTCGGTTAGATTTACGAGGCTCATTTTTCGCATCTTCTGCCAGTGGAATAGCATTTGATGAATTTGAATTTAGTACCCTTAACCCGCAAGCACCACCTTTATTAACAGTAAATATTCCCCTTGGTTTGAGATTTCGAGATCATCCCGGCAGTATTGTGGTAAACGGGCCCGGACATTTCCTGGCAGTCGATCCGCAAACGGGTACTTTTGACTACCGAAATCGTCCCGTAGGATTACAGGTAGATGCCGATCGCACTCTCGCCTTAGTAGGCGGTGACGTAGTTCTCATCGGTGGTAATTTAACCGCTTCTGCCGGACGAATCGAACTGGGCAGCGTGGCAAGTTCCGGTTTAGTTAACCTGAGTGAGTTTGGTCTTGACTATACAGACATTAGTAATTTTAGAGATATTCGACTTGCACCAGCCGCTTCCGTAACCACGCGCGGCGAACGTGGGGGTGCAATGCAGTTACAAGGCAGGCAAATTGCGATCGCCAATGGCTCGATCATTGACTCCAGCACCTTGGGAGCGGGAACTGGTGGCAACTTAACAGTACGGGCAACAGAAGCCATCGAACTGTCGGGAACCGTACCCGGTACGCCCATTCCCAGCTTCATATTGACCCAAGTCCAACCAGGAGCAACAGGCAGCGGCGGCGATATCACCATTGAAACCAAACGTTTACAATTAACCGATGACGCACAGATTAGCGCGGTCACCTTTGGACAAGGAGATGCAGGCAATTTAACCGTCCGTGCGACTGAGGCTGTAGAAGTATTAGGCGGCTCAGTCCCCGGAGCTACTCCCACTGCATTACTTGTCCTGACCCAATTCCCAGCTACCGGTCGAGCAGGAGACTTGACGATCGAAACCTCGCGCTTGCTGGTAACAGGGGGTGCTGCTATTACGAATAGCACTTATGGGCAAGCAGATGCAGGTTCGTTAACCGTGCTTGCCCAAACAATTGAGGTATCGGGAACTACTGCCGATGGTCAAATTCCCAGTGGTTTGTTTTCCGAAGTAGCCCAGGGAGGAACCGGCAATGCAGGCAATTTAAGATTGGAAACCGAACGCTTGCTCGTTACAGATGGTGCCCAGATTGGTGTGGGTGTCTTGGGGCAAGGAAATGGGGGTAATTTAATAGTTAAAGCTACTGAGCTAATTGAATTGCGCGGTACTTCAGCCAACGAACTCCTTCCCAGCGGCCTATTTGCCGAACTTACCCCGCAAGCGATCGGCAAAGGAGGCAATATAACTTTAGAAACCCAACGCTTACTGGTGGTGGGTGGTGCTCATATTATCGCTGGCACGAACGGACAAGGAGATGCAGGTTCATTAACCGTACTAGCTCAAACAGTTGAGGTGTCGGGGAGTTCTCCCAACGATAGATTGCCTAGTATTTTGTCTACTGGTGTCGGTCCGACAGCGATCGGTAATAGTAATGAATTGCTGATTCAAACTCAACGATTGCTGGTAACAGACGGTGCCCAAATTGGTTCTAGTACCCAAGGACAGGGCAATTCGGCCAATGTAATAATCCGAGCAGAGGAGATAGAACTGCGCGGTACGAGACCCACTCTTCCTTTTTCCAGTGGTTTGTTTGCCACTGTCGAGCCAACTGGTAGGGGTACGGGAGGGAACTTGTCGATCGAAACCGATCGCTTACAAGTGACTGGCGGTGCAAAAGTGGAAGTTGCCACCTTCGGACAAGGAGATGCGGGAAACCTTTCTGTACTAGCCACCGAAAGCATTTTATTATCAGATGCCCCAGCCAATGCCTTATTTGCCAGCGGTTTGTACGCTAGGGTGGTCGCATTACCGGAATTCGGAATTGTAGGGACAGGTCGGGGGGGAACTTTAGCGATCGCAACTCCTCGCTTACAAGTGGAAAATGGCGCGACGATTACAGTCAGCGACGAATCTGGAGTAAAAGGGGCAGGCAACCTGCAAATCGATGCCGATACGATCGGTTTAAGCGATCGAGCCATCATCACCGCCGAAACCGCCGCCGGAGAAAGAGGTAACATCACTCTCAACGCCACCGACATCCAACTGCGCCGCCACAGCCGCATCACCACCAACGCCTCCGCTACAGCCACGGGTGGCAACATTAATATCAACAGCGACATTTTGCTGGCTTTTCCAGGGGAAAATAGCGATATCACCGCCAATGCCGTGGAAGGTGCAGGGGGACGCATCCAAATTAACGTTCCCAATATCTTCGGTATTTCCGCCCTCTCGCGAGAACAGTTAGCAAATTTACTTCCACCAGAAACTACTTTAAATCCTGTCTTCCTTTCCACCAACGACATCACTGCCATTTCCCAAGCAGGGTCGCAACTGAGCGGTCCGGTAATTTTTAGCACTGCTGGCATCAACCCAGCCCAAGGATTGGTAGAGTTGCCTCAAAACGTAGTTGACCCAGATGCCTTAATTGCTGCTAACCCTTGCGTACAAACAACCACAAGTGAATTAGTAATTACGGGTAGGGGTGGCTTACCTGTTAATCCCGCCCAACCTTTAGGTGACGATCGAGTGCAAGTTAGTTGGAGTGAGTTACCTAGTGGAGAGGTGGGACAGAGGGGGACGGATTTTCATCCTTCATCCTTCATCCTTCATCCTTCATCAATTATTCCTGCTACTGGATGGACGATCGACAAACGAGGTAAAGTAACCCTGACAGCTTATAATCCGAATCCGGAGAATAACTCTTCTCGGCGTATTGGGCAGGCACAAGTTGTTTGTCGCTCTCATTAAGCAGCTAAACATTTAATTTGGATGTTTAGGCTGATGAAATGGGTGAATAACAACAGGAATTGAAGGTTTTATCGTTAAATTAGAGATATACAAATTAGATAGATTTTAGGTTAATAAATAGTAGCCTAACTTAGCTGGGGAAAAGGTAATGGCATCTTCCTACTTATCGCTGTCGATTAATTTAATAGGTGCTATGGCTTTAATTGGGGTAGCTGCCATTTACCCAGCCCAAGCACAAATTATTCCAGACGGCACTTTAGGTAATGAAAATTCACAAGTAATTCAGGATGTAGAAATTAATGGGGTAAGGAGCGATCGCATTAATGGCGGTGCAATTCGCGGCTCAAATTTATTTCACAGTTTCCAAGAATTTAATATCAATGAAGGAAGAGGAGCATATTTCTCCAATCCTGATGGCGTTACCAACATTCTCACTCGCGTCACCGGAACAAATCCTTCTAATATTTTGGGAACCTTGGGAGTTTTGGGAAATGCCAACTTATTTTTGATTAATCCCAATGGGATTGTTTTCGGGCAGAATTCACGCTTAGATTTACGGGGTTCGTTTTTCGCTTCAACTGCTAGTGGTATTGTATTTGATGAATTTGAATTTAGTGCGGTTAACCCAGAAGCGCCATCATTACTAGCAATTAATATTCCGATCGGGTTGCGATTTCGAGATAATCCAAGCGCGATCGTCGATCGATCTTCCGTAACGCAACCATCACCCCTCGTATTTTTTCTAGGCCCTATTTTCAATCAACTTGGTTTAGCTGTAGACTCCGGTCGAACTTTAGCTCTCATTGGTGGCGATATCGAACTAAATAACGGTACTTTAACTGCCAGTAACGGACAAGTTCTCCTGGGTAGCGTCGCTTCTGGAGGTTTAGTTAATTTCACTCCCACCCCATTTGGGCTGACATTAAATTATGACAACATTCAAAATTTCGGCAACATTCAAATCACTGATAGCAGTCTGATTAACACCAGTGGTGTGGGTGGTGGCAGAGTAGAAATTGCGGGCAATCACGTCAATATTAGCGGTAGTTCGGCAATTTTTGGGCTGACTGAAGGAAATGTGAATGGTAGAGGCATTAGTATTCGCGCTAATTCATTCCAGATTTCAGAAGGAGCGCAGATTTCCACTTTTACATTCGCTCAAGGGGCGGGTGGCGCGATCGATATTAACACCAATGACTCAGTGGAAATTTCTGGCGTGGGGTCTGCCAGCTTACAACAGTCTATCAATCAACTAATTGCTAACGGAACAATCCAATTTTCCGAATCCTTAGTGTTAGTAACTGCGGCGGGTGGCGCGGGAACAGCAGGAGACTTAAGGATCGAAACCGGACGCTTATTATTGCGTGATGGGGCAGGAGTAGGAAGTACCGCATTGGGTACTGGAGATGGTGGAAATATCACCCTCCGTGCCAATGATATCGATATTGTTGGTTCTGGAATCAATAGCGGTACGCTGGCGGGAAGCACTGGAAATGGAGGGAATATCGCGATCGATACGGGAAGCTTAACCGTGCGAGATGGCTCAGTGCTGACTACTCTCACTCTCGGTCAAGGATCTTCGGGGAATATCACCATTAAAGCTACTGAATCGGTAGAAGCACTCAGGGCTCCTGACGGGGTTTTTTCACCAACTTTAATTAATACAACTGCCTTGCGCGGTAACGGTAAGGCAGGGGATATTACGATCGACACCGGGCGGTTAACTGTTGGAGATGGTGCGGTTGTAGATTCCTCCAGTGGCAGCTTCATCGGTTCTACCTTAATTTCCACAGAAGCAGGAAGAGGAGGTAACGTGACAGTTCGAGCCAGCGAATCGGTGGAAGTGTTCGAGATCTCTGGAAATATCCCAGGTCGAGGAGTAGTTGCTAGCGGTATTTCTGCTACTACCAACACTAGCAGCAATGGTGGAGAAGTTCGCATTTCTACACCTTACCTACTTGTCCGGGATGGGGGAGTGGTTTCTACCGCTTCTTTTATAGGTCAAGGAAATGCCGGGAATATTACCATTGATGCCCAGCAGATCGAAGTGAGGGGCAGTGCGAAGAATAATGGTGAAATCGTCAGCCAAATCCAAGCTTTCGCTGGCAGGAGATTCGGTACTCCCACTCCCAGCGATCGAGCAAATGCCGGTTCGTTAACTTTGAACACCAATAGATTAATTGTTCGAGATGGTGGAAAAATCAACGCTCTGAGTGTTACGGGGGGACAGGCGGGCAGCATAACCGTAGTCGGAGATACGATCGCACTCGACAATGGCGGTAAAATTCAAGCCAACACTACTAGTTCTGGCGGTGGGGGAAATATTAACCTGCAAGCAGAAAACATCCAACTGCGTCGAGGTAGTCGCATCACCACCGATGCAGGTACTTCTAATGGCGGTCAAATTAACATTAATACCGACATTTTACTGGCTTTCCCCCAAGAAAATAGCGATATCACCGCCAATGCTAAGACTGGCGCGGGAGGGCGCGTTAATATCAACGCGAGTAACATCTTTGGTGCTACCGACATTACCCGCGAACAAATCCGAGACCGCTTACAATTAACAGACACGGAATTGGCTGATTTGCCAGTTAGTCCCACCACTCTCCTTAACACTAGTGACATCGCTGCCATTTCCCAAGTCGCTGGCCCTTCTTTGCAAGGTACGGTAACGTTTAGCACTTCTGGTATTAATCCAGGGCAAGGTTTAGTACCATTACCCCAAAACATAGTCGATCCTACTACTCTGATTGCTGACAATCCCTGCACGCAAGGGGCAACCAGCGAATTTGTCATCACCGGACGAGGCGGTTTAAGTGCTACGCCAAGAGAAGCTTTGGGTGATGATGAAGTGCGCCTCAGTTGGAGTGAGTTACCTGCTGGGGAAGTGGGAGGCAGGGATCTGGGGGCAGGGGGCAGGGAGAATTTTCATCCTCCATCATTTACTCCTGCTACTGGTTGGATGATTAGCGATCGAGGTGAAGTAACGCTAACTGCTTATAATGCTAGCAACGCTTTTTCCGGGCGGATTCCCCAATCTTTAAATCTTTGTCAATCTAATCAATCTAATTAAATTAATTGCTAATTTTTTATTTTATATATGAACAAGCGATCGCCAAAAAAATCTCATCCACATCAACGCCATCGAAAGCATTTACTGATACTGTTGGCGAATTGCCTGTGGGGGCTGACCCCTCCCCAACCCCTCCCCTGCAAGGAGAGGGGCTTAAAGGCTCCCCCTTCCCGATCCCCCCTGCCCCCCTTAAAAAGGGGGGTAGGGAAGGGGGCTGGGGGGTTAGGTTTTCCGAATTCACCAACAGTATCTTCCCCCCATCCCCCCATCCCCCCACCC
>DATNQN010000062.1 GCA_036703985.1 Leptolyngbyaceae cyanobacterium | reverse complement strand
AATCGACCGATCGAAAAGTTCATCCAGCGACGCAGAAATACTTTATCTCCACTTCTACTAACACCACCCCTAGCTGACTTGCCATCAACGCAACAAACTGCCCTGACAATGGCAGCAACGGAACTCCTGAAATGGATTATCCAGGGAGAAAATAAAACTCTGGAAGGAGTGCTAATTACCCATAACACCCTTACATCAGAAACGAGAAAGCACCCATTAATTAAACGCCCTCAATGTAATTGTTGCGGCATTCTTAAACCAGAGCATCGTAAGCCTTTACCTGTAATAATTGGTAGTCGCAAAAAAAAGTTTATCGCTGATGGGGGTCATCGTTGCTTTTCACCAGAGGAAACCTTTGAGCGATACAAACATCATATTAGCCCCATCACGGGAATTGTGCGAGAGTTGGGAAAATTATCTCGCAATTCTAATGGTTTAACTCCTACTTATTTTGCCAAGCATCATTTTGCTTCCATGTTTGATGAAATTAGGCTATTACAACAGAATTTGGGAGGCAGAAGTGCGGGAAAAGGAAGAACGGATGCCCAGGCTAAAGCCAGTGCTTTTTGCGAAGCGATCGAACGTTACTCAGGTGTTTTTCAGGGAGATGAATACAGAATTAAAAGTAGTTATCAGCAATTGAGAGATAAAGCTATTCATCCCAACTATTGCATGAATTTTAGCGATAATCAATATGAAAACAGAATAGAATGGAATGCCAAATGCGGCAGCTTTTTCCAGCGCGTACCCGAACCATTTGATGAAACGCGAGAAATTGATTGGACGCCAGTTTGGTCTTTTACTCACCGAGAGTTCAAGTATCTACCAACAGCATATTGTTATTTTGGCTATCCACAGAAACCGCAACCCGACTGTTGGGCAGATACTAACGGTTGTGCGGCAGGTAATACGCTGGAAGAAGCTATTTTACAAGGCTTTATGGAATTGGTAGAACGAGATAGCGTTGCCCTGTGGTGGTACAATCGGATTTCCAGACCGAGGGTAGATTTAGAGAGTTTTGACGAGCCGTATTTTCAAGATTTGATAAACTATTACCGCTCAATAAATCGCGAAATTTGGGTACTCGATATTACCAGCGATCTGAATATTCCCGCTTTTGCTGCAATTAGTCGCCGATGCGATCGCGAAGTAGAAGATATTATCTTAGGTTTCGGCGCTCACTTCGATCCTAAATTAGCAGTGCAGAGAGCGCTGACCGAAGTCAATCAACTGCTTCCACCTGTCTTAACAGCTAATGCTGATGGTACAACTCAATATGCTGATTCTGCCGATCCGCCCGTTATCAATTGGTGGAAAACAGCTACTTTGGAGAATCAACCTTATTTAGTTCCGTCATCGCAAATCCCTGCCAAACTATATTCTGATTATCCTCGCGTTAATAATGAAGATTTGCTAGACGATATCAAGCTTTGTCAGCAAATTGTCGAACAAAAAGGAATGGAAATGTTAGTTCTCGATCAAACTCGCCCCGATATTGGGTTGAGAGTAGTAAAGGTAATCGTTCCGGGAATGCGTCATTTTTGGAAACGACTAGCACCTGGACGACTTTATGAGGTTCCGGTTCAATTGGGTTGGTTGGAAGAAGCGAACACGGAAGAGATGTTGAACCCGATACCTGTTTGGCTGTGATGGTGTTTGCGAAAGTTTGTAGGTTGGGTTGAGGAACGAAACCCAACTTGTGAGTGTGAAATAGTTGGGTTTCGCTATCGCTCTACCCAACCTACAAAAAATATAGGGAGTATATGCTCAACGGATACCGCATTATTGACGCCGATTCTCACGTTTACGAACCACACCAGATGTGGTTTGATTATCTCGAACCTGCATTTAAAAGTTTTGCTTTATCTCCGGATCTAAAAATTAAAGGTGAGTCGATCGTCAA